>CAIJIZ010000203.1 GCA_903820735.1 uncultured Pirellula sp. | reverse complement strand
GTCTGCAATCCGATCGTTCGCGCCGTCTGATCATGGATTCGAAAAACTGACTGCACAAACAAATGCCCCAGCTCATGACTTCCCCTTGTAACGACCCGATCATCGGGAAACAACTCATTGCTCCGAACCTCTACCACATCACCGCGAACTCCTTCAACCCCCACTACAACCTTGCGATAACCCGCACCACGCTTCGTTCGCTCCTGCTCTACCAACACGAATTGCTCTACCCCCTGCTTGATCAATGAATCCCTAGGAACCAATAAAGCCCCCCGAGTTTCCTTCGCTTCCAATTCCACCACCCCAGCACCACCAGGAAACAACCTCTCTCCTCCCACCTCATCATTCTCAAGAAATACCCAGACCGTCGCCACATGTGTGAGCGGATCTAATACGGGCTCCACCCACTCGATCTTACCCCGCCTCCAACCCGCCCCCACACTCTCCCCTTCCAACCCACTCCGCTGCCCACCAATCGACCGAAATACCACTTCACTACCGATCCTTACTCTCCCAAGATCCTTTTCCAACACCTCGACTCTCATCCACAAAGTTCGTGTGTCGACGACTTCTACTAAATGCTCTTTGACTCCTACCACTTTCCCTACACTCAAATCCGTATGCAAAACCGTCCCAGCAATCGGACTCGTTATTCGCAACCTCACTCGTCGCTCCTGCTTCGGCTCCCTAAGCATCCCATCGAGCTCGACGTCATCCAATCCCAATCCTAACCACCGCCCCTTCGCAACCTCCAACTGCACCTCCTGCTGAAAAAGCACACTCTGCATCTCTAATACCTTGCTCACCGGTATCGATCCAGAAAGACTCGCCCTTTGCGATCCCTCCAACAAACTCCGCGATAACTCGATCTCACTGGTCAATCCGCGGATTTGCCCCACCAACTTTTCAATCTCTGGACACTCTAACTCCGCAATCACCTCGCCACGCTCAACCTCCTGACCCTCTATCACATGCATCGCGACAATCCGACCCTCTAACCTCGTGGAAACCATCGCCCACTGATTCCAAGGCACCACCAATGATCCATAAGCCGAAAACGTCTCGCGAGTATTCCCCTTCACCACCGGAGAAGTTTCAACACCCAACGCTCCAAGCGCCTCCGGACTGACGACCATCGCACCTCCCTCAAGATCCACCTCCACACCACGCGTCGGCAATGGCTTGTGCCCTTCGTGCCCAAGAGCGTTCGCTCCATAGAACACAACTAACACAGCGAACACAACCATCAAATTAACGATTCGTCGCGCCACAAACTCACTTCGATCAACCATCGCCGACACCCTCCTCTTGGAATCCCTACCCAAATCACAATTCCCTACTGCTTGACGAAACTATCCGCAGGCTTGAGCTCATCTGGCTTCTCCTTCGCCTTCGCTACATACTCGTCAATACAAGGTGGACAACAAAACGTATAAACCTCGCCACCAATCACCCAAGCAAACTTTTCGTTCGCTTTCGTTTTCGAAATAGGACATATCCGATCTCCAACCTGCGGATTGTCATCGTGCTCCGTGAGAACTCCCTGGAACTTCACGGAAGGAACCGTCGCTCCATTGCGATCGATATCTTCCTGCGTGTACTTACCCCCAGGTGTCAAATACAACGTCCGCTCCTCCTGCGGCGCCATCGCTACCGCATTGCTCCCATGACTCTCTCCCCCTGCCTCCAAACGAAACGACACCCGAAACCGCTCGCCATCAATCGGTAAATTTGGAACCGTCACCGTCAATGACTTGCCCCTTAAATTCGCCGGTAACTCTCCAACAAACTGGGAGACCATCCCCTCCGAATCTCCATCCTGCCGCTCCCCTCTCAACTCCACACTCACTGCCTCAGTCTCCCCATCCCCCTTGATGTAACTGGTCAATGCCTGATCCCTGAGCTCCTTGATCCGGGTCTCATCCGATCCCAACATAAACACTCGCACCCTCCCCTCTGCATCCAACAAAGCTTCCGCATGATAACTGTCCTCCCCTATCTCTACGATCGCTCCACCATGCGCCCCCGGCTTGTGCTCATGCCCCCCGGACTCCTGTCCATGTGCTGTGTTATGTTCTGCTTTTCCCACACTCTGCTTCTCTTGCACCTCCTCTCGCGAACACCCTACCAATCCAACACCCACCCCCAAACCAATAACCAAAACCAACCGACGCTTCGTTGTATATCGTTGCATGTGTATATCTCCCACGAAGAATGACTCAAACGCGAATTCACTCAGCCGATAAATCCGAACTGCTTTGAAAAACATGGAATAACCCAAAGAGCTACCCCTAAAACGCACCTGCCGAAAAGCAAACTTCCAACGGCAACATGAAGGTGCACAAAAGACGATTGCCCTCGCTGGCAACCTTTCCAACTAGACGCTGATCCCTATCGTCTCAGCAATTCCACCGACCAAACAACGCGCAGCGACAAACACCACGACCACCACACTCCCTGCAAACATCAAGCGACCTCTTTCGCAACCCAGCGGCATCGACTTCTCCGTAAGCCCAAGAGGATATATGCCAAGCCGAAGTCCAAGCCCTAATCGCTCCCCCTTCGCCAAACTCTCCCCCCAAAACATTCGGCGTGCCACGCACCCACAATTCTCTGCCAACCGCGCATTGACAGCCGCTGCACAGCTTAGCGCTTCCGCATATCTTCTCTGCATTCTCATGCCCAACAACATGGCGACGCCCAACCTCACGGCTATGCCCAATAACTCCCCTTGGACCGCTCTCGGGCAATCGATCCGATCGGCGACAACAAGGCTTTTTCGAGCTGGTCGCTTGGCCAACCAACTCGCCCGAGCGATCTGCTTGGCTGACGGCACAGCAACTCGCAAATTCACCGTCAGAAAGCCAACTACCCGTGAAACAACAACACGAAATCCCACCCACGATCTGCTGAATCGCTAAGCAACCGACGAGCAAAAACTGAAACCAACTGGGACTCATACGTTAAACACTAGCCTCTAGCATCCTGAGAATCAACCCTGCGCGAACCCTCTCCCCGATATCCCACCGCAAAATAAACGATCACTACAGTCACCAAAACTGCTAATCCTAACCAATAACTTCGCCAATCGACCTCACCAGCTTCTCCTCGACACCAATAAAGCCAACTCCCTGTCACCAAATATCCAATAAAATTCCCTACACCACCGACCATCAAACTCAATAAAGCTTGAGCGCGAGTTCTCCAAGCCGAATCGACCCGCTGAGCCAAATAAATCTGCGTCGAAATGTAAACAAACGTATAAGCCAAACCATGCAACATCACCCCAGCCAACAACGGTATCGACGCATCCATCGCATACAACAAATACCTCGCTAAACCACACAACAACCCGACCATAATCACGGGCTTGAGCTTCCACTGAACCATCAACCCACCGACAGCAAACATCACCGCGACTTCTATCACCTGCCCAAGCGACATCCAAGCGCTCGTTCGCTCCATACCCAGTGACTTCATGTGGGCTGGCGTATACGGGTAAAAGGCTGCAAACGGAATAGCGACCAACGCCATCGTCAAAAAAATCGCCCGATGATCCCTATCTCGCAACAACGACAACGCATCGAGTCCAAACCGTTGGCGCAGTGTCATCCGACGCACCGCACCTTCCACAACACCCTGGGGTATCAACAACGTATAACACGAAACTACCATCCATAAACATGCACTGAGCTGAAACGTCCTCGCACTCGCATCCAAATGCATGCCACTTACCAACCAACAACCCGCCATCCAACCAGCCGTTCCCATCGCCCGAATCGAACCGAACTGCCGATGAGAATGGACCAACCTCGAAAAGACAATCGAGTTCGTCAAGCTGTTCGTCGGCACACTCAACAACGACTGCATCTGCACCAACGCTAGTATCAACCAACCACTCCACCCCTGACCTAACCCATAAGCCACCAACCAAGAAAAACACCCCGCACCAATACTCACCCAACGCAAGACTTGCACTGGCGGAAACGAACGATCTGCCATCGCACCAAAAAACAGCGGTGACATCAGCGCAGCAATCGCCGACGCTCCAAAAGCATACGGCGTCCACTCACCTAACCCAGACGCTTGTAGTACCGTCCCCATTGGTACAAACCACGCCGCAAGCGCCATCCCATGCAGAAACAACAAACCCATCAACTCGATGCGTTCCGCCCAACCCAACTCCTTACTACTCACATCCCTCACCCGTTCCCAACCACGCCTGCACCACCCTCATTCTCTCCAACCACCTCATGCACCCACTTGGCATACTCCTCCAACACCCAATCAAATGTCTTGACGGTTATCTCAGGCACCTCATAGGGATGCCGCGAACGCAACATCGCAATTACCTCCCCAAGCCTACCTTCGGTCGTCTTTAAACTCAACCGACACTCCGAACTCTGCTCAAGAGCACCACGCCAAAGATACGTACTCTCCACCGGCCCAAAAACCTGCGCACATGCCACCAGCCGCTGCTCGACCATCTTCTCGGCAATGTCATCCGCCAAAATATCATCAGGCAAAGTTGTGGTAACTTCCACAATCGACCCAACAAGACTTCGATCTGCTCCCCGTGCGACCTCCACTCTCCACCCCTTTTCATCTCGGCCATTCGAGACAAACTACTCGTACTGTAGCGCCTTCGCAAGATTCAAGCGAGCCGCTCGCTCCGCCGGAAACAACGCTGCGAGAATCACCAACAAGATCTCAGCGACCACCGCCACCAACATAAACTGAGGATACCACTGAAAACGAACTGCGTGTCCAGTAACAATCATAGTGCTCAAATTAATAACCGAAGCTACACCAACTCCTAACAAAACACCCGGTAACACGCCAATAATCGCCATGATCAACGCCTGCGATAAGATCATTCGACGAATCTGCCACCTAGTCATCGCGACGACCCGTAACATCCCTATCTCTCGCGTCTGCTCGAGAATGTTCATCGCCAAAGTATTGATCAACCCAAAAGCTGCGATCAAAGCACCCAGCGAAAGCACGACCCACAAACCACCAACCACCCCGTTAATCATGTTTTCAATCATCGAAGCGACTTCCTGAAACGATTGCAACATCAACCCCTGTGAATCGGCTAATTGCTGTAACGATTCTCGCACCTCCTCGCGTCGACCCGGTGCCGATTGTACGATCACCGCATCAATCCCATCGACACTCAACAACTTACTCGCCTGCTGCGACTCCATGTACAAAGTTAATCCACCCGCCATGTACTCGTTCGTCACACCCACAATCGGCAAATCTACCTTACCCTCATTCGTCTCTAACTCAATCGTATCTCCTAAACTCAACTGCATCCGCTCCGACAACACCGAACCCAATACCACCCCACCTGCTCGAACCCCCTCCATGACCTTCACATCCTCGCCACGGATCAAATCAAAGTAATCCTGCGAAGCGGAACTGAACTGACGCACGATAACGATCACACTAACTTCACCCGCCCTCGCACTGACAAATCGCATCGTATCGAGCGTCTGAATCCCTTGTACCTCTCGCACCTTCTCCAAAAAACCCTCAGGCATGTCGGCCGCACGACCACTGCTCATGTCCGGCATCGCCGAACGAACAAAAAAATCCCCCACTACCGTCCGCTTGTACCACAACTGAACATCGCGAATGTTGTCGAGAATCGTAAATGCCATCCCTAAACCCATCGCCATCGCTACCAACATGATCCCAATCGTCATCGCCGATCGACCAGGATGACGCAAGATCTGCTTCCTCGCTAAATACGCCTCGGTCGGCATCCATAGCATTAGCGGTGCGGCTGCCATTCGGGTCAGCCAAGGCAACGAAGCGGGTAACAAGAAAATCACCCCTAAGATCACTAATACAATTCCCGCCGTTCCCGCGCGAACATGCAATATCCCCACCGTCGATGCCCACTGAATCCAAACCCCTATCGCAATCACCACGCAACCAACAATAAACCATACATTCCAAGTCGCAGTTGCATCCCCCTCCGATGTCCGCCTCATCGCTTCCGATGGCGAAGACTTCGATGCCATCCAAGCCGGTAAGCTCGCCCCCAACAACGAAACGCTCACCCCCGAAACAATCGCCAATACAATCGGCTCCCATTGCAAGGCACTTCGCGGAATCGCGATATCTAAAAGTGTCGACGTCGACTCGTTGAGCAACGTCGCTCCAAAATATCCCACGACACACCCAAGCACACTGCCGACAACACCCAATATCGCAGCCTCCCGCAATACCATTATCAACACTTGAGAACGCGTCGTACCCAACGCTCGCAAAATCCCAAGCTGCCGACGCCTCTCCCCCACGTTCATCTGAAACGTGTTGAAAATAATGAACCCAGCCATGATCAACGAGAATATCGTTGCAATAAGCAACCCTCGCTGAATCGCTACCGTGCTCTCACCCGCTAAATCACTTCGCATCGGGGGCTGCCTAACATACACCCCCTCAGGCAACTTCGATGCAATCTTCGATTGCACTTCCGAAACAAGCTTCTCATCTCTCAAAACCAACTGAACCAAATCCAACCGATTCGTCGATCGCGTCCACTTCTGTATCGTTCTAGTCGATGCCATAAACACCGCAGATTGAAACGTCGATGTCGCATTGTTTGACTTGACAAATCCCGCTATCCGAGCCGACTGATTCCCTGTCTTGGTCAACAACCGAACTTCCTGACCAAGCTCTAACTTAGCCGACTTGGCAAACCCCTCATCACACCACACCTCCTGCAAATCCGATTCACCCGATTCCTTACCAGTCTTCCCCTTCTGGAAAGGATCCACCCCTGAGACATATTCCAAGTTCCGGACCTTTTGGTCCTCCAAGAAATCGACACCCAATAACTGCACCCGATACTTTATGCCCGCCTTACCCTCCCCATCGATCGTTGTCATCGTCGAGTACCGACGAACCGAAGGAGAAATCACCGATATCTCCGGGATCTCCTTGAGAAATATCACATCGCGAATGTCGAACGAACTCCCACCTGCGGCCTGAACCTCCAAGTGAGCATTCCCCGTCACACTCTCGACCATCGCTCGCTGCGCAAGCCTCGCACTGGCCGATGATAAATACGTCGCTACGATCGCACCGGCACCGATGACAATACTCAGTAACGTCAGCAAAGTCCGAACAGGACGACTCTGCAACTCCCGCAACGATAATCGAAACAAAGCCATGTGCGCTCACTCAACCCGTCGCGTTTTGTACGGAAGTGACGTGAAACGCAGCCGCTTGCGTGTCGAAGTCTTCCTGGGATATATCCTTCTCAATGTTCCCATCCTTGAACTTCAACAACCGAAAAGCACTCCTGGCTACCACGGAATCATGCGTCACCATCACTATCGTCTGCTTCGAAAATGTAGCTAAATCTCGAAGCAACTCCGTCACTCGGCCACTCTGCCGCGAATCCAAATTACCTGTCGGCTCATCCGCTAACAATATCACCGGCTCGATCGCTAAAGCCCTGGCAATCGCCACCCGCTGCTGCTCTCCACCCGATAACTTGCTCGGAATGTGATCCACCCGATGCGACATCTCCACCCGCTCAAGCGCAATCGCCGCTCGCTCCTTCGCCTGATTAAAGGACACCCCATCGAGTTGCAATGGTAACGCTACGTTCTCCAAAGCATTCAACGTCGGAATCAAATTGAAAGCCTGAAAAATAAATCCAATCTTGCGACGCCGCATCAGCGTCCGTGCATCATCATCAAGCCTTCCAATGTCCACACCATCGAGCAACACCTGACCACTCGTCGGAGGCTCAATCCCACCAATAATGTTCATCAACGTACTCTTGCCCGATCCGCTCGGCCCCATCAACGCAACAAACTCGCCAACCTCAATCGTTAAATTGACCCCCTTCAACACCTCTACCGCGACATCTCCCGCACCAAACTGCTTGGTTAAATTCCGGACCTCAATGATTCCCATAAATCCAGATGTTCATCCCGAGAAGTGAAAAGTCGTAACCCAAGCCGGCAAACCAACCGATGATTATAGCAACTCCCAACCTTTATGCATTCCCTTCAAAACCAAGCAATGCCAGCAAATCCCTTCCCGCTTGGTAAGATTTAACGATCAGCGAAGACAGGCAAACCCAGTCCGCCATTCCTGAGCTCTCATCCCCAAAGAATCGGAGTCTCCCATAACATGCGACTAGTCGTCACTGGAGCAACCGGGCTCCTCGGAAACAATATCACTCGCCTCGCCATCGACGAAAAACACGAAGTCATCGCGATCTCTCGCGGCGCTTCAAATGCACCTGCACTTGCCGATATCCCCGTCACCAAACTCGATGCCGATATCACTGACCCTGCCCCCTTGAACCGTATCGATGGACCTATCGATGCAGTGATCCACTGCGCTGCCCATATCCACATCGGCTGGACACGGCGAGAAGAAGCCCTACACACAAACACCGTGGGGACTCGAAACGCCCTGAACCTCGCCCGCGACCGAAACGCTCGTTTCATCCACGTCTCGACAGTGAACACACTGACCATCGGAAAAAAAGACGCACCCGCCGACGAAACTACCCAAGGTGATGGACAAGTCCCCTGCACCTATGTCCTCTCAAAACGCGCCGCCGAAAAAGAAACCCTCGATGCCATCGCACAAGGACTCGATGCGATCATCGTCTACCCAGGCTTCATGCTCGGCCCCTGGGACTGGAAACCCAGCAGCGGCCGCATGATCTGCGACCTCGCCAACGGTGCACCCCCACTCGCTCCCGCCGGCGGCTGCAGCATCTGCGACCCTCGCGATGTTGCCCAAGCCATCCTACGTGCGGTCGATTGCGCTCCGAGCGGCTCACGCTTTATCCTCGCCGGCGAAAATTGGACCTACCTCGAACTCTGGCGAGAAATCACGCGACAGTTCTCCAAACGGCAACCATGGACCTACATGCGACTACCCGCCCGATTCATCGCCGGCACCGCAGGTGACCTCTACGGCCGCCTGACCGGTAAAGAACCAATCATCAACTCTGCCGCTATCGCAATGGCCTCCCAATTTCATTGGTACTCAAGCCAACGTGCAATCGATCAATTAAACTACAATATTCGCCCCGTTAATAAATCGATCAGCGATGCAATCGCTTGGTTGCAATCCCACAAGCTCCTTCGCTAGAACCTCCTTCGCTACACTCCCTAGCGAGTAAACCCCATAGGCCCACACAAGCCTCCTTCCTAACCTCAAGGAACTTCGCTCCATGTCGTGGACCAAGTCGATGCGTATCGCCCTGCACCGCCGGTTGATCCACTTCGGTATCGACACTCGCAAACTCCGCAAAGATCGCATTCTCCTAGAACAAACGATCTTCCCATACCTATTGCAATCGGATGCTTATCAACGCATCCTCTTTGTCGGCACCGCTTGGTACACCCTTCACTACCCTCGCCTCTTCCAAAATAAAGAATTCTGGACCCTAGAGATCGACCCGAACCTCGCCCCATTCGGCTCGCCAAATCATATCATCGATTCCTGCACAAATATCGATCGACATTTCGACGAAAACTCTCTCGATTGCATCATCCTAAACGGTGTCTTCGGGTTCGGACTCAATGACCCAATCGACATGGAACAGACGTGCATTGCTATCCACAAATCACTCAGACCCAACGGACTACTGATCCTCGGCTACAACACACTCCCTGCTTCCACCCCCTGCCCTATCGATCACATCAAAGCACTAAAACTCTTCACTCCATTCACATTCCCGCCCCTGAACACCCACACCCTCCAATCCGATCCTACCAACCAACACTGGTTCCAGTTCATCTCGAAACCAACTCGCATCTAACCCAAACACCTCAATACTATGCAACCCTCCGAAGCAATCGCTATCGAATCGGCTCTCGCTCTGGCCACTCGTTTTCATAACCAACAACGCGACAGCGATGGCGATCCCTATATCCTCCACCTCCTACGGGTCATGCTCGCCTGTAAATCTCCCCTTGCCAAACAAGCCGGCGTACTTCACGACCTCCTCGAAGACACCTCCGCCACAACCCAAGACATCCTCGATGCCGGTCTCTCCCAACCCCTAGTCAATACGCTTAAACTCCTCACCCACTCCCATGACCTATCCTACGCTCAATACATCATGAATCTAGCCGAAGACCCAGTAGCAACCGAAGTCAAAATGGCAGATCTTCAAGACAACTATCGCATCGATCGAGTGAAATACCGCAGCGACTTCACCTCCCACGACGCACTACGCCTACAACGCTATATCCTCTCTCATCGCTTCCTCCGCAACGAAATCGACAGAGAGGCCTACACTCTAGCCATGCAAAACCTCGAATAAATCACACCCTCGAATAAATCACACCCGAGTGTTGTCGACTCGCACCTGCCTTCGCGAAAAAATCCTTACTTCACTACTACCCTCTTGAGATTGTCCGCCAACACCGGATCGATCAACAAATGCCTCGGATCAATCCCAGCCTCGTGCGGTAACTCATCGACCTCGAACTCCAACGAATGCTCACCCTCGCTGAGCAACACTCGCTCGCGATGCAACAACTTTCCATACCGTTTGCCTGACTCAGGCTTCGAATAAGCCCCGACCTCCAAGTAGTCGTTCATCGGCACCTCGGTCTCCTTCCCTATCGCATCCGCTTTCTTCTTCATGCACGCCACGTCAATCTTGACGAGATACTTTCCATTCTCCAACTTCTCAGCGGTCGCCTTCGTTGTCTTGTTCTCAAAAAGCGTGATATCCTCAAACAAATCCTTGATCAAATAACGCAATTCCTCCGGAGTCTGCTCCCTCAATCGATCCACCAATGCATAAGCATTTGGATAAGGAGGACCTTTATACGAATACTCTTCAATGATCTGCTTCAAAGCGGCGTTGATCCGGTTCTCGCCAATCATCTCCGAAAGATAAAACAAAGCGATTCCACCCTTCTGATAGTGAATGTACCCCTGAGACAACTCCACATTCATCAGTGGACGCTCTTTGAGCTGCTCACTTCCACGCGATCGCAAATAACGATCCATCTCATACCGAAGGAACTTGTGCATGTTGTCATCTCCAACCGTCTTACGCATTACCATCAACGCGGTGTACTGCGCTAACGTCTCGGACAGCAACGTTGCACCCTGCATCCTCGCGCCAATCACTTGATGCGCCCACCACTGATGCCCCATCTCATGCGCAACGACATAAGTCACCATATCGATGTCGTCGGCCTTCTTCGCATTCGCAATAAACCCAATCGCCTCAGAATAGGGCATCGTCCCCGGGAAAGCTTGCGCAAACGAAGCCACCCTCGGAAACTCAATAATTCGAGCCTGCTTGTGCTTGTAAGGACCAAACTCCCTCCCGCAATACTCCAACGTGTCAGCTATCGCCTTCGACATCTTCTCGACATTCCAAGGATGCTCCTTGTGATAATAAACCTCCGTGTCGACATCCCCTACCTTTCCTCGCGCGACCTCATATTTCGCCGATATAAACGAGTAGAAATTCAACGAAGGATGATCAACACGGTACCGGTAATAGTTCCGCCCACCCTCACTCCACTCCTGAACTAGTGAACCTGGCGCAACGGCGATCTGATCCCCAGAAGTACTGATCACCGTCTCTACATTCACCCAATCCGAATCGTCTGCGATGTAATGAAGATTGCAATTTGCATCGCACTCACGCCGCAACTCAGGCAACGATTCAATCGGCTCTAACCCCCAAGCCTTCCGGCGACGAGGGGTCGAAAGCCGCTTCTCCAAGGAATACCCAAACGAAGGTGCAATCATGTTATTGAAAAACGTTCCGTTCTGGACCAACTGCGTGTCACTCACCGAATTCTCAATCCCACGTGTTTGACTCGCTACCTCCGCTTTCATCTCTAACGCCTCTCCAGGCTGCATCGGCGGATCTAAACTATAGATCTTCACCATCAACCGCTCATCCTCCGACTCTAACGTCGCTCTCTCAATCTCGATGCTCGTCTTCATGTTCGGCGCTACATTCAAATACAACCTATCGATTGGCACTTCCGACTTGTTGCGAATCGTCTGCTCCGCTTGCAATCGAACGTTGCGTGTCTCCGGATAGATATCTATCGTGTACTTGACTGTCTCTATCTTCGGTTGAGGTATCGATGCATCCTTCGAATAGGCTTGCTCATAATCCACCGCAATTTGCTCTTGATCCTGGGATGAAACAATCTTGTTCAATACCATGGTGTTATAAGCCAACCAGCCACCGACCAGCAGCGCACTTATTCCGAAAGCCAACGGAACCATCCAACTCCTGAAAGTCTCACTCGCAAATCCGATCCTGACTCGGTCCCACCAACGCTTAGGAACTCCCCGATGCATCACCACGTTGCTAAACCAAATAAGGACTCCAGAGACCAACAACCAGTAAAAACCAAACCACAACAAACTAGGTAAAAACGGCGCTATCCCAAACATGTCCGAATACACATGCCCCGGAATCGAACCAAACTGCACCAAATTAGTCTCCCACCGAAGCCAATTCCAAATCTGACCGTTCACAACATAAAACAAAATGAACAACGAATAACCGATGTACTTGTTCGGCGCCAACGTATGCGCCATAAAAGCAATCGCCAACATAAAGAAGAATCGCAACCCCCACACGCCAACCATCTCCTGCATGTAAACCCCAAGCTGGAAACGGGTGTATCCCTGCGTCCACTGATAGAAAACGCCAATCAACACTCCCAACAACAAGATGCTCAATAACACCACCATCATCGACACCCAACGCGATGCAGTAAAAACACTATTGCTCGCCGGCGTCGCACCCAAGATCTCATGAAACCGATTGTCTCGATCGCGCCAAACCAACACTCCACTGAAAAACGTAATCACCGCTAACGGCAGGATTAGTAATGTCGCAGCAATCGTCTCAACCATCTGATAGGTCACCGGAAACGTAGGAACTCCATAAGGATCAGAGTTCCCAAAAGCCAAACTAAACCCAACGTTGATCAATGCAAAACCCAACACAATGATAAACGTTTTACTGAAGAACACCGCTGACAAATCCATCTTCAACGTAGACCAAAACTGATCCCACCAACTCGGATTCGGCTTGCACACTGGAATCAATCCCGATCCCATTGCACCCGATCTAATTGCACCACCCAAGCTTGCTTCTTTCGCCGCAGACAACTCCTCCGCCCCCAATGCCGCCCCCTTCCTGCGACCACTTCGACGATCCCCTACGGCCGAAACGGTTTCAAATCGAAATCGACTCCCCGTCCACAAGAAAACCCCCAAGGCAATCCCCAACCACAACACCCGATTCCCCACCAAACCCCATGTCACCGGAATCGAACGCGTATTGCGATCGCTTACTGTCCAGTACTTTGTTTCCTCTTCAAACGGCGCTGCCCCAAAAGGATCGAGCCAACTCGCTAGCCACTCATACTCCAACTGACTCGCAACACTCTGCGTCACTCCATACAAAACTAAAACTGCCAACAAAGACAGAAACGAATACAACGTATTGCGTGTGAAACTCGCCACTGCGAATACCACCGATCCAAAAATCAATGTATTGGGCAACACAAACAACACAAACGATTGCCAATGCCCTCCAAGCGATAGTGGCCCCCACTTCTCGGTATCCGATGCATTGACTAGGTTTGCGATCAAAATGCCAGTCATTACCCCCAAACATGGCAACAACGCAACCAAAGATGCACCTGCAAACCGACCAACTAAAAACCCCCATTTGCTCAACGGCTTGCTAAACAAAATGTCTGACATCTTGTTCGCATAATCTCTCGAAGCCGAGGAATCGTAAATCGCGGCCGCCATGAAACCGGTCAATAACGTCGCTCCGATGTACATGTTCGCTAACGAAAAAGGTGAGTTCTTTAGTGCATTTGCTCCCACCCCACCGATCTCTACAAACTCCGAGCTCGCCGCAAGCCCATATATCAACGCCATCGCCGCGAAGAAAACATAGACCATCACCCCACGGAACCAATACGACAACTCAAAACGGAAAAATTCTTGAAACATCACTGACCCTACTCTCTGTGCCTCTAGCCCCTTTGCCCACCCACTTCACCCCACCAGCTCTACAACTCCATCACCAACACAGGAACTGCAGTCGCTACCCTACCACTTCTTCCATCACGAATGAGAACTCGATAAACGAGAAAAAAAGACATCTTCCAAATCCGGCTCCGCCGACCGCCATCCACCCTGCGGCTCTTCCTCACTGTAAATGCGAACCGACGGCAACCCCGCTACCAACTTGCTCGACAAAATCGGATACGCCCAATCCCGCTGCTGCAACTCCTGCTTGCTCATCGTCCGCGTCCACACCTTACCCCGCAACGACTCCTCTGCGTCCAACGGCGAACCACTCGCCAAGACGCGCCCGCGATCAATGATCGCCATGCTGGTACATAACTCTTTGACGTCCTGAACAATGTGCGTCGATAGAATGACGATAATGTTCTCTCCAACCTCCGCAAGCAAATTATAAAACCGATTCCGCTCGCCCGGATCCAAACCAGCCGTCGGCTCATCGACAATCAACAACTGTGGATCCCCTAACAACGCTTGCGCTATCCCAAAACGCTGCCGCATCCCACCCGAATACGTGCTGACCCCCTTGTGCTTAACATCCGAAAGATTCACTCGCTCAAGCAACCGATCCACAACCTCGGCTCGCTCCCGACCATTGCGTCCAACACCCTTCAACGCCGCCAAGTGCGTCAATAATCGAACCGCACTCGTCCTCGGATACACCCCAAACTCCTGCGGCAAATATCCCAACAACCCCCGCACCCGCTCCTTCTCTTGCAATACGTCAATCCGCCCCGCGACCTGCGATCCCTCCAAAATCACACTCCCGGAATCCGCTTCCTGCAACGTAGCTATCGTCCTCATCAAAGTCGACTTGCCAGCCCCATTGGGCCCCAATAACCCAAACATCCCCCGCGGAATCTCCAACGAAACCTCGTCCAACGCTCGCACACCACCCGGATACGTCTTGCTCAACTTCTCAATGACTAATTTCATGAAATTCGCCTATTCACTTACGGCTTAAAAAGACAAGGATCTCACCATCGCTTCACTCCCACCGCGAAACGGATGGCTAAGATATTCAGAAGTTCGAATCAAAACTCCCAGTCTTGGTATTGGAACCGAAAAAATCCACCTGGTATATCCCTCCCTACACCGAACGCTCCAGCCACATCCCCCAAACAAAACCACCACCAACCAACAAATATCAACAACATGGCGAGAAAACGAAACAACAAACAAAAGAAGAGCAACTGGAGGCGACGCGCAAAACCAGGGGATGCTCCAGGACAAATCCTCATCGATCCATCGGCCATCTCCACCAAAATTCATGTCATAGGACTGGGGAACAACTATGTCGAAAAAGAAATCACCGATATCAATGAACTCGATGCAATTACCGCCTCTTGCGATCGACTCTGGATCGATGTCGTCGGCCTCGGATCCGAATCCACCCTGCGAAACCTCGCTAACCTCTTCCAACTCCACCCCCTCGTCATCGAAGACGTAGTCAACGTCTACCAACGAGCCAAAGTCGAAGAATTCGAAGACGGACTATTCGTCGTCGCTCGCATGATCGACGGAACCGACCCTGCCACCACCGAACAAATCTCAATCTACCTCAAAGGCAACGTCCTGATCTCCTTCCAAGAACGTCCCGGTGACTGCTGGGACCCCCTCCGCCAACGCCTCCGACAAAAACGAGGCAAAGTCGCCAACACCGATCTGGACTACCTCCTCTATAGCCTCCTCGATGCCGTCATCGATAGCTACTTCCCTGTCCTCGAAGACGTCGTCGAACTCGTCGACACCCTGGAACTCGATATCATCTCCGAAGTCCGCATCGAACAAATGCACCGTATCCACGAACTCCGAGGCCAACTCCTCTCCCTGCGACGCTCTATCCGTCCCCACCGCGAAATGATCAACGAACTCGTTCGCGACTCGATCTCCGAAGTCCATCCCGAAACCCGCGTCCACCTCCGCGATTGCTACGACCACGTCATCCAAGTCATCGATACGGTCGATACCTACCGCGAAGTCACCTCGGACCTTCGAGACTTCTACCTCTCAAGCATCAACAATAATATGAACGAGGTGATGAAACTTCTGACGATCATCTCTACGATCTTCATCCCCCTGTCCTTCATCGCAGGGGTCTACGGAATGAACTTCGACCCCGAAGTCTCCACTTGGAATATGCCAGAACTAAAATGGATGTTTGGCTACCCACTTTCTCTGACACTCATGGCCGGAGTCGCTGGCCTACTACTGATTTACTTTCGCCGCCGCCGCTGGATCTAAACCCGATTCCAACCGCCGTACCCGCAATCGATTCCCAGCACTCTGCGCGCTGGCCTCAAACTTGTACTCTTCAATCGCTCCCGCGATGTCACCCACCGATTCTTTATTCCGACCCAATAAATAATGGGCCTGCGCATGCCACTGCTCGGTCCCCTTCTGACTCAATATCCGCTTGCTCAACCAATCGATCGCCGTGTCTGGCTTGCCCATATCCCCATTAGCCATCGCTAAAAACACCCCGATGTCAAACTTCGATCGCCGTAAAAACGAAGCCATCATCGTCACCCTCGCTTCATACATCTTCGGATCCTCCGAAGGTCGCTTGACCATCCCAAAAGCCTTCTGCAACTCCCGGTCGTAAATCAACTCTCGCAGTGTCTCTTCGTCGATGCGAATGTCCATGTAGCTTCGCAATGCACCCGCAGCATCAAGCGTACTTTCAAACTGACCCTTCAAATGCAACATTCTCGCGCGACTGACCGGCGTATCAGTCACGTAACTCCCAAACCGCTCCATGTAATTCACCGCAAAAGGTGACATATCATCAAGCCGTTTTCGGACCGATTGGTTGTAAACGTGCGCTACCCAAGGCACATTCCAAAGCCTGACTGATAACTTCGGATCGATCCGCTGCAATCTACCTTCGAATGCATCCGCATCCAAACTCAAACGCTGTCGATTCTCTCCCGTCAAACTTCGCTCCAACGTGTACATCGTTCGACCCACCGCAAACGGCTCGGTGTCGACCAATGCAATGACACCATCCAAATCCTTCATCTCCACCGGATACTCATATCGACCCGGTAACTTAGCGCGACGCAACACCGCAGGATCACTCTTCGCCTGCGCTAAAGTCGCTATACCATTGCCACTCGAAGACGGAATTGGCAAACCCCAACGAGGTTCAAACAACAAGATCTCTTCACCGATAGGTACACCTATGCACCACAATCGCAACGCTGCATTCTCCGTCGCACCCGTCACACTCGGCAAAGCTAAAACGACAGCATCAATCCCCTG
>CAIJIZ010000202.1 GCA_903820735.1 uncultured Pirellula sp. | reverse complement strand
CTATCAAGGGGTCACGCTCGGCGCATTGAGCTTTGCCACCGATGCGAACGGCGAACTGGTTCGCGGTACGAAACGCCACCCGACCATCGAAGACCACGTAGTGATTTATGCAAATGCTACAATCCTCGGTGGAAACACCGTGATTGGTCATCATAGCGTCATCGGTTCGAGCGTCTGGGTTACATCAAGCGTCGCACCGCACTCGACCGTGGTCCTTGAAAAACCCAAACTGCGCATCAGAAATGGGTCGGTCGACGACTCGCTCCTTGATCTGAACTACCAGATCTAAGCTTCTCGGCGAAACGCTCGCAACCTCCCGGACGAACGGAAACACTCTGCAATCTCTCCTTTTCCATTGACTTTTGCAGTATACTGGCCTGTTCGCCCAATCTGAATGTTCGTCCCCTGTCGCATACTTCCTGACGTATGACCTCCCCTGCACCCTCCCAAAATCCTTCGCCACCTAAATCCTCTCCAAAAGGCCCGGTGCGCAGCAATTCCTCTGGGTTTTGGTGGATTACTGCTCTGCTAATCGCTTCGCTCTTGATGCTCTTCTGGTCGGGAGTCCCAAATCCCTCACGCATCGACTACAGCTTTTTCCTCAACGAACTCGAACGCAATAACATCAAACGCCTTACGGTCTATCCAACGGCCGCCGAAGGCTCGTTTATCGTCGCACCAGAGAAACCCCTCTCCTACGACATCCTCGGCCAAAAAGTCGAACCGAAAAAGTCAAAAAATGGGACGGTCGAACGACTCTCCGAACGCTTCGAAGTCGCTTTGCCCAACGAAGGAGAAGTCCGCCGCGCCCTGTTCGAACGCTTGGACTCCCTGCGTCGAGAAAGCGAAAAAGCTGCCGCGAACGCTTCTGCAAACAGCGATTCTGCTTCCGAAAATCCCCCACCTTTCGTTTACGATGTTGTCCCAAGCTCGAACTCTAATAGCCTTTATTTGCTACTCTCCTTCGCTTCCCTAGCCCTCCTGGGTGCCGGACTGTACATGTTCCTGCGTCGCTCCCGCGAAAATATGATGGGAGGCGGATTCCTCAACAGCTTCACCCGCTCAACCGCCAAACGCTACGAACCGACCGACCAAGTCATCACCTTTGCCGATGTCGCAGGACTCGATGGTGTCAAAGCCGACCTCAAGGAAATCGTTGACTTTTTGCGAGCCCCCGAGAAATTCCAGAAACTCGGCGGACGTGTGCCCAAAGGTGTATTGCTCAACGGCCCCCCCGGTACAGGAAAAACACTCCTCGCCCGCGCAATCGCCGGCGAAGCCGGTGTGGCTTTCTATTCCGTAAACGGTAGCGAATTCATCCAAATGTTCGTCGGTGTCGGCGCTTCTCGCGTCCGTGACTTGTTCGCGACCGCCAAAGAAAACTCACCCGGAATCATCTTCATCGATGAAATCGACGCCGTTGGTCGTCAACGCGGTGCAGGTCTCGGCGGCGGACATGACGAAAGAGAACAAACTCTCAACCAAATTCTCAGCGAAATGGATGGGTTCTCTCCCACCGAATCCGTCATCGTTGTGGCTTCCACCAACCGACCCGATGTCCTTGACCCCGCCCTTCTACGACCAGGTCGATTCGACCGTCATATCACCGTCGGTCGCCCAACCCTGAAAGGTCGCGAAGAGATCCTCAAAGTCCACGTTCGCGAAGTCCCTCTGGATAACGACGTCGATCTGCATCGCATCGCCCAAGCCACCGTAGGAATGACCGGCGCTGATCTTCGCAACATCGTCAACGAAGCCGCCCTCTGGGCCGCCCGAGCGGATAAATCACGCGTCTTCATGGCCGATTTCGACTACGCTCGTGATAAAGTCCTCATGGGGGCCAAACGCGAAGAAGTCATGCAAGAATCGGAAAAAGAAAAAACCGCCTACCACGAAGCCGGACACACCCTGGCCGCTTGGTTCCTACCCGGCGCCCAGTCCGTTCACAAAGTCACTGTCATCCCTCGCGGGCAATCCCTCGGCAGCACCCAAATCCTCCCCTCCGAAGACAAACTAAATCTCTCCCAGCGTGAAATTCGAGACCAACTCGTCGTCCTGCTCGCCGGCCGCGCCGCAGAACAAATCATCTACCAAGAAACCAGCGTCGGTGCAGAAAACGATCTCGAACGAGCCACCTCTCTGGCCCGACGTATGATCGCACACTGGGGCATGAGCAAAAAACTCGGACCCGTCTCCTACAAACTCTCCGATAGCGATCCATTCCTAGGTCGAGAAATCCACCAACAACGCCTCTTCAGCGAACACACCCTCGAAATCATCGATAACGAAATCGGCGAAACGCTAAGACTCGCTGACCAACAAGCCATCGAGCTTCTGAAGAACCACCAACAAGCCCTCGAAGTTCTTAAAGATGCACTTATGGCAAAAGAAGAACTCGACACCTCAGAAATCCGCGATCTCATCGGCCCGAGCGTCCACGACAAACCCTCCACTACCGACGCAGATGCCAAAGAAAAAACCTAACAACCGAAAATCAAACAGCAGCAAATCCGGCCAAGTTCGATTTGAATTCCGTAAAGGACACCAAAGCCAACCCCGCGAACGAGGACTCACCGAAGAATTCGCAAAGTCCAACGAGGATATCGATACCCAACGATCCCAGAGAGTCAGCGGAAAAGGTGAACTAACACGACGCCGTACCATCAAAGGCAATACGACTAACCCCCAAGGCAAAGACGCCTTCGATTCCCTCCAACTCGACACCCTCGACTCCTGCGTTTTAGGCCGCGTTTTGAGAGTCCATGGCCTGGAATCAATCGTTCAACTCGATTCCGGCAGCATCCTTCGCTGCGCAGTTCGCCGAGTCCTGAAAAACCTCTCCACCGACCAACGTCACGTCGTCGTAACGGGTGATCGCGTGCGTGTGGAAACCCAAGGGACGGATCAAGGCTGGATCGTTCGAATCGAATCTCGACAATCAGAACTGGCTAGAACCAGTCGCCAACGACGCCATGTGATCGCCGCAAATATCGATCAACTACTGATCGTTACCAGCGCCGCAGAACCCTCGATCAAACCCAATCTCATCGACCGACTCCTCGCTACCGCCGAACAAAACAACCTTCCAGCTACCATCGTTATCAACAAGTGCGATCTGATCCGACCCGCTGTGCTGCAACCCTTGATCGGCAGTTACGCTCAATTGGGGTACCGAGTCCTGTGCCTCAGCGCAGCGAAAGGCTGGGGCGTCGAGGCTTTGGCAAAGTCACTCGTGGGTCATAATACCGTGGTGATCGGTCAAAGCGGTGTCGGCAAATCATCCCTGCTCAACCGCATGGTCCCAGGGCTCGTACAGAGAGTTCAAGAAGTCAGCCAAGACAATCAAAAAGGTAAACACACCACCACAACCGCAGAATGGTTCTCGATCGATCACCAAAGCGCTGTGATCGATACACCCGGCGTACGGCAATTTCAACTCTGGGATATCATCCCCGCCGAACTGACAGGTCTGTTCCGAGATATCCGACCCTTCGCATCCCACTGCAGATATCCGGACTGCTCACACCAACACGAAAACGACTGCGCCGTAAAAGACGCAGTCGCCGATGGTTTACTAGATCCCCGCCGTTACGATAGCTACTCGCAAATCTTAGATGCTCCAGCTTTCGCAGACGACGAGACAATCGATTTAAGCCAAGGTATGGACTAGCTAAAACTAGTTTGCCAATGCCTTCTCAATCGCTTCGGAAAGTTCCTTCGAGGTCGGCTCAACTCCCGATCCAAATCGACCTACGACATTTCCCTTACGATCCAAAAGGAACTTCTCAAAGTTCCATTTGACCTTCCCCTTGCCCGCTGGCTTGGTGTCAACACCCGTGAGGTAGCCGTAGAGTGGGCAAGCCTTTCCGCTGCTGTCATCGTTCACGTTGACCTTGTCAAGCATGTCGAAAGTCACGCTGTACTTGCTGGAACAAAACTGCTTGATCTCTTCATTTGTTCCTGGCTCTTGAGCCCCGAACTGATTGCAAGGTACTCCGACAACCGCCAGGCCCTTCTCGGCATACTTCTCATGCAACTGCTGCAATCCTGTGTATTGCTTGGTGTATCCACATCGGCTAGCGACATTGACGAACAACACGACCTTGCCTTCATACTGGCTTAAATCCACCGACTTGCCGTCGATGTTCTTCATGCTAAAGGCCAACGCCGGCGGCGCATCCTTGACCGCTTCTTCAGCAAACGTTGCAGACATCAATGCCATCGCCACAATACCAGCCATAAGCTTCTTTGGACTCATAAAACCTCTCCTCAACGCACTCAAGGGAACTAAACGCAAACACTTTTACCGAATTCGAAATGCTGATTAAAAGCATCAGGAAATTGTATACTAGGGTCAAGCGGATTCGACTAACCAATCGGAGCCGCAGGGATTTTCTCTCCCCGAATCAGATCATCAAACGTCTCCCGCTCACGAATGCAGTGCAATTGACCATCCTCAATCAACACCTCCGGAGCACGAAAACGACCGTTGTAGTTGCTGGACATCACGAAACCATAAGCACCCGCAACCTCCAGTATCAAATAGTCTCCTATGCTTGCCGGTGGCAAAGCTCGCTTGGCTACAAATCCACCCTCTTCTTGGGTAAAAATGTCCCCACTCTCGCACAAAGGCCCTCCGACAACTGTATCGAACAAAGCGTCTGCACTCGGAACCGCCCCTCGATGGTAGATGGAAATCGGGTGGTAAGCCCCATAGAGAATTGGCCGAGCCAAATCGTTGAATCCTGCGTCCAACAAGTAAAAACGATTCTCTCCCATGTTCTTCACAGCCCGAATCTCAGCGATCAAGTAACCACTTTCGGCTACCAAGTATCGCCCGGGCTCAATCTCCATCCGAATCGCATGCCCGAAATCTTTCTCTAATCGCTTGCGTGTCTGATCCCACAACTGAAAGTACTTGTCGATATCAACGTAGCTTTGGCCAACACGATAAGGAACCGGCAGCCCTCCACCCGCACTGATCGTCGTAATCGTCCTGCCAATCTGCTTGGCCACTCTCTCTAATGCATCACAAACCTGCGATAGATGCTCCAAATCGGTACCCGACCCGATGTGCATGTGCAAACCATCGATCACGATGTTGTGCAAATCAGCTAACCGCAAACATCGATCGATGTCCCCATGCCAAATCCCGTGCTTCGATTGCGGGCCCCCGGTGTTGGTCTTTTGACTGTGACCATGCCCAAATCCCGGATTGACTCGTAAGGTAACGCTTGCTCCCGGTTGAACTTGACCGAGCTGCTCGATCATATCGGGCGAACCGCAGTTCACATGCAAACCGAGTTTCTTGACCAACGCCAATGCCTCACGATCGAAAACATCGGCGGTGTAGACAATACCCTCAGGTCCATAACCTGCCGCCAACGCTCTATGCACCTCACCCGCACTGACCGCATCGACAACCACCCCAAGTCGTCTAAGTCGATCCAAAATCGCGATATTCGAACAAGCCTTCTGCGCATAGCGAATCAGATCAAAGGCTCGCAGATCGTTCACCTTTTGCTTTATCGTAGCCATGTCGTAGACGTAACATGGTGTCCCATACTTCTGAACGATGGAATCAATCGACATTCCAGAAATCTCTCGTCGAATCACTGGAAAACTATTCGTTGCAGTCGACATACGTACGGAACTCTCCAATCAGAAATGCGTGGCTCAGTAAATAAAAGCGTTCCGACCACGCCTCGGATAACGCTTGAACTCCCCCAATTGTAGAAGGATTTCGCTAAGACTCCAGTTCCTTGCGCTTGCGCATACTCTGGGAATATCGCTCCATGAACTTCTTCTCGCGCGACGTCAGGGAATCTTTGCCACTTGCATGGATCTTCTCCAAAATACGATCCGCTTCCCTCGCTTCCAACTGCTCGGTCGGTAACTCCCTGTCCTCAGGCGAGTGAACTTTGAATTTCCTTCTCGCCCACCATTTCTTTAGCGCAACGACACCCTCCTGCGGATCTTGAACCGCCGAAAAATTCCATCGCAGAAAAAAGTACATGGTCGCAAATAAAATCCCAAGCAAATGGATGTCGTAAGCAACCCCAGCTCCAGGCTGCGTTACGAAATTCGTCAGTACGAATAGGATTCCTAGTACCCAAGCAGGCATCGGGAAAACCAAAAAGTAAACCGTTGCGTTGGGATAGTTGTAAACGAACAACATCGAGATGCACAACACAGCACCAGATGCTCCTAACACCGGCAATCCCGTACCGCTAACCCCTCGAATAACCATCCAAACAACTCCGCAAAACAACGCGGAAAGAATGTAGATCCGAAGAAATTCACGCCTACCATAGCGGGCTTCTACCGACCGGCCCATGAAATACAAACTGAGCATGTTAAACAGCAAATGCGTAATACCCGAAGAAGAATGGGCAAACGCATAAGTCAGTGTCTTCCACCAATTCCAAGGCTGATACAACGTATCGGGCCGCAACATCATCAGGTCATTGACCCATCCCTGCTGCTGAGCAGTTACGTCACCGATGAGCATGTTGACGAAAAACACTGCAACGTTGATCACAATCAACTGAGTGACCGCCGATCGCTGATTCCAACTCGGACGCAAATCTACGTCTTGATCATACTGATAATAGTCCCGGTCCTGGTATCCCATAAAACTCTTTATCTGAAGGACTATCGGCCCGGATTCTCTAACGGCGGAGGTCGATTCCCCGATGGGATCTGACCACCAACCTGACCTTCAGGTGCTTCAACTGGCTTGGTCTCTCCCGGCGATGGCTCTTCGGTCGGTTGAGTTTTCTTGTCAACGGCTTTCTTATAAGCCTCCGACAAGTCGGTGCTAAAGAAGTCTTCCGGCGTCCCTAAATCCAACGCGGCACTCTTCCAATTCGAAAGTGTTTGTTCGACGTTAAAGTCCAAATAGTCCGCATCGTAACCGCGTCGAAACCGCATGAATTCATACAACACAAAGCGATCATCAAGCTCCTCGTCGGACAGCTTCCTGTAGCGTTCAATCGCTTTCAATACTTCTCCACCAACATCCTCAGTCATCACGACTGGATAATATCGGAAGACCTTGTCCCAACGAACAAATGATCCTTCGAACTTCTCTACCGAGCCCTTGATATCAGCTACATCGATCAACTGATTGGCTTCAAACATCAACCGACGAGCATCGACCATCATTTGCTGCTGCTCGGCCAACGCCCGCACTTCCCAATAGGAATAGTTGACTTGATCTCGCAACGAATTAGTCGTTCGGTAGTACTCCTCTGCTCCCCGCAGATCGGTCGCGAGTTCCAAAGCCTCACCGCGTTGCTCACGCGGCAATTCGCTTGCTAACTCCTGATAAGTCGGCTCGATCAACATGGCGACTTCCGACGCCGTCATCCGCTCCTGAACACTGCGATCCGCATCCGCTTTGTCGAATGCGGCTAACTTTGCCTCAGGTACCTTCGTCTTCTTGCTTTCAGTAACCTTGTCTCGAACCGACTGAGTAAGACCTTCGAATTTCGTCTTCAAGTCGATCAAACTCTGCTTGGCAATCTCTAGACTTCGCAAGGTCACAGCAACCGACCCGGTCCCGCCAAGCTCTCTGTTGCCAAACTCTTTCCACTCCCGGCCTGCCTTCTCCCATACAAACTTCGCTCGCTCGTCTAGCACACCTTCGTCCTCGATGGCCTCGCCGTGATACATCTGCCACAACGGTGCATAGCTGTACAACAAGTGTGCAGACTTCTTGATCGGAATCCCCTCTTGAACCAACTTGTAAGCTTCTTCAAACCATTGTTTTCCAACAAGCCAATTATCAGGTTTGCGGTCAGGACCCAACGAATCATCACTTACAGCATTGAGCCCTTCTTCAACGAAATACTTGTGGAACTCTTTGTCGTTACGGAACAAATCTCTGTACTGAAGCTTCTCGTCAGCCTTGCCCAACTTGTTCCCCACGTAATGACCTAATTCATACTGCAAAATTGGCTTGCGAGTGTTGAACTTGGTCCCCTTGACCAAATAGTCAATCCCCTTCTTCACCCACTCGTAACGCTGACGGTAGTCTTCGAATTCCGGCGATACGTTGTAGCTCAAATTGTGTGCTTGATGCTGCCAGACGCTGATGAAGTGCGGCTGCAGAAGCGCAATCTGATTGAGGGTCGCGGAAAAACGATCGAAATACTTCTCTTCTTTGAAGTAGTCCGCTCGCAACCACAGGATCGTCGAAGCAATACCTCGCATCCCCAAGGTCGCTAACTTCATGCTCTCGCTAGTCGGATCCAACTTTCCTAAATCCGCTTGTCCAATCGAATAGCGACTGCGTAGCTCCGCAATCTTTCCTGACCCACCAATCGGTGGACGCCCAAGATAAAACAACGGTAACAACAATCCGACAATCAACAGAATGTACAGGATTTTTCTTGTCAGAGAACGATTGTTCACGCTGCCATCTCCCGCGTCTTCAGGAAGAAATAACTCACCAAACTAGTCAAAATGAAGTACCCGAAGGCGATCGTTAAATGCCTGCCGAGCAACCCTCCAAACAAATTCACACCGTACGCAACAAAGTCTGCAGTACCCAGCTGATCAAAGTTCGGCACTGCACTCTTGAGCTGGGCTACCCCAGTCAAAATCCAAGTATCAATCACGCGGATAGCTTCTTCTAGCGTTCGACTGCCCAAGTCCATTTCAATCTGCGAACCGAGTTGCGATGGAACACGAATCAACGATTCGATCGGTCCGCCACCCTTGGTCGTCGATGCCTGCAATTGGTCGACAAAGAACCCAAAGAATCCCAACACGATCGCCGCAACCGTAGCAATCATCGCTACCGGACCCGACAAGAACGTCGAGAACATCACCCCAAAGCAGATGACAATGAACATCTGCAACCAAATGCTGATGTAACCCTTCACGAAATTCCACCAAAACTGAAGATCCGCAGGGCGGAGGTACAAGTCCGCTGCCGCCATCCCCAAATACTGCCCTCGGTCCTGGCAACGAATCACCACCTGGAATTTCCCATCCGGTGCAATGTCCTTGAAGAAATCCAAATCAGCCGGTTGACCATCCTTGAAGCCCTTGAGCTTCGTTCGAATCGAACGACGATCTACCTGGAACTCTTTGACCTTGAACGACTCTCGCTCGGTCTCGACTTTCTCGTCAGAACTGCGGAAGTAAATAATCCCTCCGACCGGTGTGACAATGTCACCCTTGTACGTTCGGAATGCACTGATGGTCAAGTCATAGCTGATCACGTCGTTGAACAGTTTCGAATTGACACCATCGAACTCCCAGACCGCCATCGAGAGCGAGTCCCCTTCGATGTACTTCTGGTACTCCGACATGTAACCAACGTTGTAACCTTCGTTCTTCTCTCCGTCCCGACCGGTAAAATCAAGCTTCTTAGCATAAATGGGGACTCTCGCCGTCAAGTCATCG
Organism: uncultured Pirellula sp.; assembly: GCA_903820735.1. Classification (GTDB taxonomy): domain Bacteria; phylum Planctomycetota; class Planctomycetia; order Pirellulales; family Pirellulaceae; genus JBKCUI01. Next base: position 6,014 of record CAIJIZ010000202.1, on the reverse strand, counting down.
ACCGGTGGACCCACCACAATCTTATCACCTTCTTTGCGAACGATGTGCCGGTGCCCCTTGGCTTCGTTCGTCGTTCCTCGCCCTTCATCATTGAGCGTAAAGTTGTGCGAGTGCTTGTTCTCGACGTTCGTCTGACCAACCCGCCCCGCGGCATCGATCGTTTCAACTTCGTGCGTATGACTCAACCCACGCACTACGAACACATAGCTTAGCAACCCCATCAACAACAGAACCAAAGTTCCAATTGCGGTAAACCCAAGCACCCGACCGAGAAACAACTCCAATGGCCGCACCGGCTTGGTCACAATCGTGTAAATCGTACGGCTCTTGATGTCCATCGGGATGCTGAAACAGCTCACGAAAAAACCAAGCACGATCACCAAGTAGTTCGTTGCCGTCAACACGAACGAAATGTAAAGCCTCGCCGGATAGTCAGCGCTCTGATCCAAATACCAGCCCGCGAACATCATCGCGATAATGAAAATCCCAATCAGAACTAAGATCTTCTTGCGAATCGACTCCTTGAACGCCAATCCTGCAATCGCACCCGCCCTGCGAAACGAGAACTTGGGCAAGTCCACCGAAAACAATTGCCCAATGACTTGCGATACCTTCAAAAACCCTTCGACAGGCCCGTGATTGACAACCGATACCAAATAGCCAACCAAAAATCCAAGAATGGATAAGGCAAGTGCTAGGATCATGCCATCGCGCAAGCCGTTGTGCTGAAACAACCACTCGCTGTAGGTCCAAAATTGTTCGGGAGTAAGTCTCATAATCGAAAAGCCTGATTCGTTACCGGGTGCTCAACCGTTCGCTGCTGAAGGATCCTAATTCTCGCCACGACCACCCCGACGACCGGGACGCTGCTCGCTCTCTTTCACAATATCCAAGAACAAGTCCTCCATGGTCGTTGTCGGATTGTCCATCCGCTGCAACTCTCCACCCGACTCCTCAATGATCTTCTTGATCCTACCCTTCGCTTCTTCGCTCAACCCACTCGCGTGAATCTGAGTCACATCCTGCATCTTCAAAAGCGAATCAACTCGACCTAACTCTTTGAGCTCTCCTTGGTGCAAGATCGCAACCCGATCGCACACGTCCTGCACGTCCGCCAACTGGTGCGAACACAACAAAATGGTCTTACCCTCATCTCGCAACCGAAGAATCAAATCCTTCATGTCACGTGTACCCAACGGATCCAACCCCGTGGTCGGCTCGTCCAAAACCAAAAACTCGGGCTCGTTAATCAACGCTTGAGCCAACCCAATGCGTCGAGTCATCCCTTTGGAATACTCTTTCAACTGACGGCGGCGAGCATGCTCCAACTTCACCATCTTGATCAACTTCGCAGACCGCTCGCGGCGCTCTTCTGCGGACATGTCAAACAGACGTCCGTAAAAATCGAGCGTCTCGTCCGCATTGAGAAATTTGTAAAGATAAGACTCTTCGGGCAAGTAACCGATCCGCTCGTTCTTCGAGACGTCTGTCGCGTCCTTGCCAAACACAAAAACCCGGCCCGATGTAGGAAACAACAACCCCAACATCAACTTGATCGTTGTGGACTTGCCCGAGCCGTTCGGGCCCAACAACCCAAAAATCTCCCCGCGGCGCACCTCCAAATCCAGCGACTTCAAAGCGTGTACCTTCTTACGCCCCCAAAAGTCTCGGTAGATTTTGCCAAGATTACGGGTCTCAACGATAATGTTGGTCGGATCGTTGGCCGATGTTGTGCCGGTAGGCGCCGAGTCCAATGCAGTTGCCATGGGTGCGGTCGACGGTGAAAAGGAGACGAAGGTTGCAAATTGCAACCCGGGGTCTGACTATTAGCTCAGACAATAGCATGCCTCGTTTACGCCCCTTAACCTCCACCGGTTCAACTCTCCGCCCGTCGAAACGGCGAAAAAGGGTCAAATCCCCCACTACCACAACCGGCCTGAATCCTATAATCCGCACATGCAACGTACAGACCCCGCATACTGCCAAGCCCTACGATTCCTCCTCGACCGTATCAATTATGAAAAAACGGTCGATCGCCCCTACCATGCCAGCGAATTCAAACTCGCTCGAATGACCTATTTGCTTGAACTACTAGGGAATCCCCAACTCGCAGCCCCCGTCTTGCACGTCGCTGGCACCAAAGGAAAAGGATCTGTCTGCTGGCTGCTGGCTGAAGCCCTCCGCCGCAGCGGCCGAAAAACCGGACTATTTACCTCCCCTCACCTCGTCCACCTCGAAGAACGGTTCGTGATCAACGGCTCTGCTGTCCCCCCCTCTCTCCTCGTCGGCGGAGTAGATCAAATCCGCGACGCCGAAGCACAATGCAGCCAAAGCGAACACGGCCAGCCAACCTTCTTCGAACTCTCCACCGCCCTCGGCTGGGTCTTATTTCGCCAAGCAAATACAGACGTCAATGTCATCGAAGTCGGACTTGGCGGACGACTCGATTGCACCAACGTCTGCTCCCCTGCTCTTTGTGTAATCACCAGCATCAGCTATGACCACCAGCAACAACTCGGAGAAACACTCACCGAAATAGCCGGTGAAAAAGGTGGCATCATCAAACATGGCACCCCCGTGATCTGCGGAGCCCGCAGCGAAGAAGCTGCCAAAGTCCTAAGAGCGATCGCTAAAAGCCGTAATGCAGAAATACTCGAACTCGGTAAAGACTTCGAAGTCGATTGGATCGCCCCAGCTGAAAACAAAGCCAATAAAAACACTAACCGAACTTTCACTCATTGCCCTCCATCAAAAATCACCCTGGCATCGAATATCTCCTCAGCAGATCTTCGCTCCTTCGACCTGCGCATGATCGGGGCACACCAAGCAGACAACGCCGCTCTCGTTGTAGCCGCCTGGATGAAACTGCAAGCCCTCGGGTGGAACCTCGACGACGACGCTCTGGCTCAATCGCTTAAAGAAACCCAAGTCCCAGCACGCTTGGAATTCATCCCCAACTCCCCCCCTTGGATCCTCGATGCCGGACACAACGAAGCTTCCATCACCGCCTTGCTCGACTCCCTCGACGCATACTTCCCCAACCATCAACTCTCGATCGTTTTCGCATGCTCGAAGGACAAGAAATTCCGCGAAATGCTCGAGCTGATCGTCCCCAAAGCTCGTCGACTGGTACTAACCCAATTCCAATCCAATCCCCGCTTCACCCCCGTCGAAAAACTTCAAAGCCTCACCCATGAAATCCTCGACGAACCCAAATACTCCAATCATAAACACCCAGAAGTCTTCTCCGCACCTGATCTAGCTACCGCTTTGAACTACGTTCAGAAAAATCCACTTGCAACTCATGATTCGAAATCCACATCGGAGCTAGTCGTAATCACCGGATCGTTCTTCATCGCTGCCGAAGCAAAATCGCTTCTACTCGATGAACCCTCATAGACAAATGCAGGTACTCATGAACTACTGCTCTAACTTGCCGGTAAAAACGTCCAACGCCCGGATCCACGGTCCTATGTAATGGCCATGATCATGATAAGTCCGACCACTGACCATGTGCCGGTCGATCACACACGGTTCGTTGACGTAAATCCCTCCGCAGACTTCTAAATCAAATTTGCACTTCGCTACCGTCGCCATCCGCAAACCTTGGACAATCCCGGCTCGCGCCGGAATCTCGACCCCATGGCACACACTGCACATGGGCCTCTCGTTCTCCCAAAACCAGCGAGTAATCCGAAGTAGATCTTGATCCTCGCGAATATATTCCGGAGCACGGCCTCCGCTGAAAAAAATCCCAGCGTACTCCTCGGGATCAATGTCACAGAACGCGATGTCAGCCATGATGCTATAACCCTCCCACTCCTTGGTGATTGTCCACCCAGGCTTAACCTCATGCATGACCATCTGAAAAAGCCGCCGCTGTGGACCTGCTACCACCGGCTGATACCCACCTTCAATCAAGCGATAGTATGGGTATAAGGTATCTACGGTCTCACTCGCATCTCCAACGATAATCAATACTTTGGCGGTCATAATTATTCTCCTGCGTTCTCCAACGCTTCACATCGATCTCGCAAATGCTCGATCAAATACTTCGAATCAACTTCTTCACCCGTAGCATTCCGAATCAACTGCAGAGGTGTCCAAGCCCTCCCCGGTCGATGCACACGCTTGCGTAGCCAATGCACCAGAGGCTCAAACTCACCACGTGCGATTTTGTCATTCAATCCACCCAAATCCCGATCGGCCGCACGAAACAATTGCGCGGCGTAAATATTCCCAAGAGTATACGTTGGGAAATATCCAATCAAACCCGCTGACCAGTGAACATCTTGAAGTACTCCAGAACTGTCATCGGGTGGTACCAAACCTAAATACTCTTCTACCTTCGCGTTCCAAGCCGCTGGCAATTCGGCAGGATCAAGCTCGCTTGATACCATCTCAAGTTCCAACTCAAAACGTAGCAGAATGTGCAAGTTATAAGTCACTTCGTCCGCTTCTATTCGTATCAAACTCGGCTCGACCCGCCGAAGCTCACCGACTAGCTCGTCCACCGTTCGCTTAGAGATCTGAGGGAAATGTTTTGCCGCAACAGGATGGGCCCAAACCCAAAACTCCTTCGACATCCCTACCATGTTCTCCCATAATCTCGATTGCGATTCGTGTATCCCAAGCGACGCGGCCGCCCCCACGGCAGTACCATACCAGTTCGGATCAAGCCCCTGCTCGTACATCCCATGACCAGCTTCGTGCAGTACTCCATACAATCCGCTCGAAAAGGATTCTGCAGTGTACCTAGTCAAAATACGATGATCGTGTGGGCCAAGGGTCGTACAGAACGGATGCACCGTCTCGTCCAACCGTCCACGCTGAAAATCAAACCCAATACGTTCCGCAACCCATCTGGAAAACTCCCGCTGCGCCGACAATTCAAATGGACCTTGAAGCACACCTTTAGGCAACCGACGGCTCGCCTCGCTCGCCCGCTTAACAAGCGGAACCAACGCACTTCGCAAATTCGCTAAAATAGGCTTTAGCGAATCGACGCGCATCCCCTCTTCGTAATGATCAAGCAGCGCGTCATAAAGAGTTTGACCATCTTCAACCAAACATTGCGCCTCCTGACGCCTCAGCTCTAAAATGCGGCGGAAGTACGGCAAGAAATCTTCGTAACGATTCTCATCCTTAGCTTTGACCCAAGCTTGTTGGCCAAGACTCGTCCCCTTTGCTATTTCTTCAACGAGTGATTGCGGTAGCTTGCGAGATCGATTGAAATCTTTCCGCAGCGTCCGCAGGATCGTCACTGCCGGAGCTGGTACGCCATCGGAATCCACTCCATGGTCCGAATGGCTCCCCAAGCCACTCTCCAACTCATCGAGCCACCCTTCGATTCTCGGGTCCGTTCTGCGCCGATGCACCAATCCACTCAAATAAGCCAATTGCTGCGAGCGATACTCCGAAGCTTCCGACGGCATCCCCGTATGCTCATCCCACTCCAGGGCCGCAATGGTCGACTCCAAAAGGGATGTCTCAAATAAATGCTCACGCAACGATTCCAGGGTAGATGTCATCGGATTCTTTTCCAGTCAACGGATCTGCTAAGTAACTACTTACCATAGTAACAAAAAGAACCTATCCCTGCTCCCTCTACCTTCCCCTGCTCCCTCTACCTGCACCTCCCCCCCCTGAATCTCCTTCCCTCTGTGCCTCTGTGTCTCTGTGTTTCAAAAAGTGTCCCTGTGTTTCAAAAAACCCGCCCCTAAGCGACCTACAACGCATCGGTAATCTGGGACTGCAGCAGATTACTCGTATCTGTATCTATCCAGGATCGTAGTTAATTGCTGATTCAACGCTTCGATGGTTTCGGGTAGAAGCTTCTTTCGAAAGCCCGACGGAAGACCAGACCTTTTATGACTTTGGACGTCCTCGCTCTGCTTGGGCCGAGATTCACGATACATCAGGTCGATCGTCCGCCCTCGCAATGGCAGAAAACGGCATAGTCTCTCAGTGAAGAGATCAAAATCCTCGACAAGATCCTCATATCGCAGCACGAT
>CAIJIZ010000201.1 GCA_903820735.1 uncultured Pirellula sp. | reverse complement strand
TTGATTGGGGGTTGAATCGGGGTAGTTTCGGGGTGGTATCGGGGTAGCTCCAAGGTCGTTTTCGGGTCGATTTAAAAGAAATCCCAACGATTTTATTGAGCAATGCATGCAATTAGATTCTCTAATCAATTGATTTTCTTTGGCTGTGTCTTGGGGGGGCTAAGTTCGTATCAGTAGGGGACTTAGCGGTCGCACCAGTTTTGCTAGCATTCCCCACCGAAGGTTGTGGAAGTGCGACACTTCGACGCAACTTTGGGAGGTTTCAGGGCGATTCAGGGGGGCAGGTCGGGGCGCGGAGCGGTTGAACAGTGGGTAGATCACCCTATACTTGCCCGACTTATCGGACGCCCTCCGGTTTTGCTTAGTCGTCAAATTCTTCGGAATTGGAAAAGTCAACGAAGTTGGTGGAAGCCAACCGAAGGGGTTTTCAGACGCCAGAGCGGAACATTGGGGGGGTACGCGGATAGCTGCACACTCGATCCGGAGGATGGGGTGGTAGAAGGACCTAGCAGCTGTTGCGTTTGGAAGAGAACTTGTCCTGAACACGGAAAGGGGTCCCAAAGATGTTGCGAACAGCGACTTTCTTGGTCATGGTTTTAGTTGGTTGGTCGGGTGCGGTGCGTGGGGCGGATCCTGCGGTGCGAGTCCCGACCGATTCTCAGTCGGAAGTGCTACCCTACGAGGAGGCTTATCGCCGGGCACAGCAGGAGCGAAAACCTCTAGTAATTCTGGTAGGTGCCGATTGGTGTGCGGCTTGTAAAACCATGAAGCACGATACAATAGTCCCGATGCAGGAATCGGGGGCATTACGAGAGGTGGTTTACACCCAGCTCGACAAGGATGCCCAGCCCGATTTAGCGGGTCAGGTTATGCAAGGCAAGATGCTTCCGCAAATCGTTGTGTTTTGCGAGAGCGATGCAGGTTGGAAGCGATTTTCGTTGACGGGGATTCAGACCGAGCGTCGGGTCAAAGATTTGATCCGTAAAGCATCGGAAGTTTTACCGACACGTCGATAATACCCTTTTGGGTCATCGACAAAAGGTTCGACGATTTCGCCAGGAACAAAGCCGACACGGAAAGCTAGCTTCGTGTCGGCTAAACTTTTTAGGAATGGGCAAGACGTCTGAACATGCTTTTTGATTCATTTCAGGGTGCGGTGCGTGAAGAAGTCCCTTTAGCTCCATATACATGGTTGCAATTGGGTGGCAATGCAAAGTATTTTGCGGAGCCGACAGATGTCGAGCAATTACAGGGCTTGGTCTGTTTAGCGAATGCCAAGGGTGTGGCGATTCGGGTCTTGGGTGGTGGCTCAAACATTTTGGTGCGAGATCGAAGTTTTGATGGGTTGGTCTTGCACCTCTCAGCACCAGCCTTTGAAAAGATTTCGGTCGAAGGCAATCAGGTCAAGTGTGGTGGTGGGACTCGATTAGCTCATTTGATCACGCGATGTGTGGGAGCGGGGTTAGGTGGGTTGGAGCATTTGGTGGGGATTCCTGGTAGTGTGGGTGGAGCGTTGCGAAACAACAGCAGCACCGACGAAGGGGATATAGGGACTTGGTTAAAGAGTGCGACGTTGCTTAGTCGCGAGGGAAATCTGGTTCGCGTCGAGGGAGGCGATGTAGCTTTTTCGCATCGCCGTAGCAGTTTAGACGAGTTAGTGATTCTCGATGCGACATTTGAGTTACAACCGGGGGATGTCCGTCAGTTAACGAAGCGAGAGCAGACGTTCTGGATATTGAAGCGCAGCAAGCAGCCGAATTATCCAGCGAGGTCGGCTTTGGCGTTTATCGATCCAGATGGCATTTCGGCGGCGGAATTGATCCAACGCACTGGGGTAAGCGGGATGATTGAGGGGAGCGTGCAGTTCAACACGACTTATCCGAATTACATCACGGCTAACACCGGTGCGACATCCGAGCAGGTGCTTGGTTTATTAGACCGCGCTCAGAAATCGATTCAGCAGAAGACCGGATTTGTTTTGCAGCCTCACTTAGTTGTCTGGTAATAGCGTGGTTTGGTAATCGGATCGATGTTTTTCCGGTCAGTGACTTGGAACAGATACTTCTATGAGCTCAACGATAAATACGGGTCTACAGCGGCTTGAACGCAACATGGAATCGGTCGTGTTGGGCAAGCAGGAAGTGATTCGCAAGACACTGATCGCTTTGTTAGCCGGGGAGCATTTGCTCTTGGAGGATGTCCCGGGAGTTGGAAAGACGCTGGTCGCAAAAGCCTTGGCCAAGAGTATCGAAGGGAAGTTCACGCGTGTGCAATTCACACCTGACTTATTACCCAGCGACATTGTCGGCAGCAGCATCTATCACAACGGGGACTTCAAATTTTCGCCAGGACCGATTTTTGCAAACATCGTACTAGGGGACGAGATCAATCGAGCCCCTCCTCGGACGCAGTCCGCGTTGCTTGAAGCGATGAGCGAGAGGCAGGCGAGTATCGACGGGACCACCTATCCGATGCCTGATCCGTTCATGGTGATCGCGACGCAAAATCCGTTTGAGTTCGAAGGGACTTACGTGCTGCCCGAGAGCCAGCTCGATCGTTTTTTGATGCGAATCGATTTAGGATATCCGGCTAGGGATGCAGAGCGAAACGTGTTGCGTTCACACCGGTCGGGGGAACCGGTCGATGGTTTACCTTCTGTGGTAAGCCTCTCGGAGATCAAGCAATGGCAATTGGCGGTCCGCGAAATACGCTTCGATGACGCTTTGGTGGACTACTTGCAGGACATCGTCGATCGAACTCGAAGCAGCAACGAGTTGCAAGTTGGTGTCAGCACGCGTGGAGCTTTGGCGTTGTATCGGGCGGCACAAGCTCAAGCGTTGCTTGCGGGTCGCGACTACGTCATACCTGATGACATCAAGAGTTTAGCGGTGGGTGTCTTATCCCACCGGGTGATGCCTCGAGGATTTGCGGCAGGCTCAGAGCGCAGCATTGTCGAATCGATGATCAAGCGTTGTTTGGAATCGGTTGCGGTTCCTGTTTAATTGCATCTTTAAGTCGGCAGGTTGTTTCCTATGAAATCAACAGGTGAAACGATCTGGAAGCCGTATGAGAGT
>CAIJIZ010000200.1 GCA_903820735.1 uncultured Pirellula sp. | reverse complement strand
TCCTGAGAATGATCCACATGCCGATGATAGATGAAAGCATCGATCATCGGCAGCCGCTGGCATTTTTCCCAAGCATATGCATATGCGGCCGCTTGTTCCTTTTCGCTTTGCGGGTTTTGTTTGCTATGAAACCCTTGTTCGCTGAGAATGATGCTACGTGGCTTATTGTTCCAAAGTAACTCAGGTCGACTCATGAAGTCACCGAGAATCTCCAAGTTTCGAAATGTGATTTTTGGCGTATCAACCCGGTTGGGTGCTTGAGGGTCCATCCAAAGGTCCACACGAAACAAGTCCGAGTGATAGGGATGATAAGCCAGATGCCACTGAAAATCCCCTCTCTCTTTAGCGAGCTTGGCAAAGCTCTCCAAGAGATCTTTCCCTGGTACCGATTTCATCGGTTGATCGGGTGTATGCGCATGGGTCCAGTGATGATCCAGAGAAAGGTAGACACGCGCATGATGAGAAAATTTCCGAAGTGACTCATGGGAAATCCTAACGATCTTCTCGTAGTCGTCCACCAGCGCATCCAAGGAGCTCGGGCCACGATAGTGCCACATATGATGTGAGTTGACTTCGTTACCGATAATCCATCCCCAAACGCGCCCGTGAGGCGTTTCGATTCCGGAGTAGCGCTGTGCCAGAAACTCGCTTGCGGCCCTCAACCAAGCTCGTCCCTCTTCAGTTTGCACATTGCTAGCTGCCACGGTGTAACTTCGATCATTGAGCGCTGCGGGGTGTATGACAAGCGAATCGATTTGAGGATTGCCCGTGGGCATTGCCAACAGGATGAGATAGACCACGATCCCAGCATCTGAGAGTGTCTTGACCTGGCGATCGATATTTGCGAGGTAGCGAGTGGAGAAAAAATAGGTCTTGTCGCCACTTTCCCATTTCGATGCATCAGGCTGATTTTCCGAAGCGAACATTCCGTTAAGGGCGAAGTTGATCGCGCCGTGGCGAACACCTAATTTGATTGCATCGTCGACCATCTGGACTTGAAGACCCTTGATCGAATCCGGTTTCGGAAACGATTGAGCATCCTGAGCCCTGGCGATGGTCGATACGTTCGCTACAAGCAGCAAAAAACTTGCGAGCATCGAGTTGTTCCAGCATTGTTTCTGGAGTCTCCATACCGAAGTGCGATGGCGAATCAACAAGTGTAAGGCGGGACGCAGCATGAAAGTTTAGGTTGCTTTGATTCGGATGAAGTGGCTTACAGCCGGTCGTAGGCTGATTAGTATCTATGCTATGATATCGTGAATTACATTTCCTGAGTAATCGGTTTACCTTTTAGTTTTTTGCGAGCGCAAGTCATGTCGATCGATCCACAATCAAGTCCAAAAATTCCTCGGCGTACCGCGATGCTTCAAGCGGCCTGCGGGTCCCTTGCATTCTGTTCGTTGGGGAGTGCTCAAGAGGAGACGCTCAAGACAAAACTCCGCGATGAGATTGAGAGTTTTGTCGCAAGGAAAGAAATCCCCGGCGCTGTGGCGATGGTTGTCGACAAAGAGCGAGTGTTGCAAGTTGCATCCGCCGGTTTCTCCAATCTTGAAACCCAAGAAGCACTGTCGGCAGAGAACTTGTTTTGGATCGCTTCGATGTCCAAACCGGTCACCGCGATTTGCGTGATGATGCTTGTGGATGAGGGAAAGCTGACTCTCGATGATCCGATTGCGAAGTATCTGCCCAAGATGAAGGGGCTTAAAACCGAAGGGGGAGAATCGGTTAGCGTTAGTATTCTTCAGACGCTCAATCACACAAGTGGTATGCGTGAGTTACCAGCACCGTATTCCGATGCATCTTTAGCGGACGCTGCTGAAAAGTATGCCGCGTTACCAGTTCACTTCTCTCCGGGATCTAAATGGCAGTATAGCCAAACTGGGATTAACACTGCAGCGCGAATTGTGGAGGTTGTATCACAGATGAGTTTTGACGCCTTCGTGCAGAAACGTCTTTGCGAGCCTCTCGGGCTAACCGACACCGCGTTCTACTTGAATGCGACGCAACAAAAGCGGCTTGCGAAAAGTTACACACGCACCGCCGAAGGAGAACTTAAGGAGTCACCCATATTTCTGCTGGCGGGAAAAGAGCCGACGGACAAAAATCGACTTCCGGCGGCCAATGGCGGGCTTTTCTCCACACCAGCCGACTATGGAAGAATTTGCCAGATGCTCCTGTCCAACGGCTTATGGGGTGGAAGACGCTTTCTCAGCGAATCTTCCGTCCATGCGTTGGGTACTCCGACAACAGGAAATTTGACTACGGGCTTTACGAGCGGCAACGCTTGGGGTGTCGGTTGTTGTGTAGTCCAGGATCCACAAGGCCCAACGGCGATGCTTTCGAAGGGAACTTATGGTCACGGTGGAGCTTACGGCACGCAAGCTTGGATCGATCCGGTTCGGGGTCGTGCTTACTTACTTTTTGTGCAGCGAGCTAATTTCCCGAATGCTGATGCTTCAGATCTGCGCGTCGCGTTTCAGAGACTCGCTACAGGATGATGTTTTTCGAATCGGTGCTTACCTGGTATTTATTTGTGTTTCCAACAACTTATTCGTTCTGAGTGAAACGGAGCAGAGTTGGTGATCGAAACTCTGGAGAATGGGGCGTGTAATGAAGTCTCCTCCCTGACGGTTCGGGTTACCATCTACGGGGCGGGTTGCTGATGAGCGATGGGGCGTGTACTGAAGTCTCCTCCCTGACGGTTCGGGTTACCATCTATCCATTCCTCCCTGGCGGGGCGGGTTACTGATGAGCGATGAGACGTGTACTGAAGCCTCCTCCCTGACGGGGCGGGTTACCATCTATCTATGCCTCCCTGGCGGGGCGGGTTGCTGATGGGCGATGAGACGTGTACTGAAGCCTCCTCCCTGACGGGCTGGGTTAACATGGATGTGTGGTGGCCGGTGGCCACGGAATCATGCTTGTGCTCAGTTAGCGCAACGGCGCAATGAGGCTAACAGTACGATATTGCAAATTGCTGGCCATCGACCACTCACCGGAGTGCTTGCGCACTTCCGCTACAATTCGGTACGCTCACCGGAATGCTTGCGCATTTCTGCTATAAATCAGTGAACACCGTTTCAAAGAATGGTGGTCGGGATAAAGTGCGATAGGGTGACCTGTCATTTGCTTTTTGGTTGCATGCTACAAACTACATCGTAGGGGCTAAAATTGATGCTTTGGAATTACCGGGATAACCTTCGGGGTTTGAGTCTTCTTGCGGCTATTCTCCTCGGAGATTTCACTGGCGTATTGCACGGCGAAGATTGGCCACAGTGGCGAGGCCCCAACCGTGATGGAGTCTGGCGAGAGACGGGAATCGTAGAAAAACTGCCCGAAGGACAACTTCCGTACGTATGGTCGGTAGACATTGGACCAGGGTACTGCGGCCCGACCGTAGCGAACGAGCGCGTCTATGTGATGGATCGTCAACCGAAAGACCGTGACGCCACAGAACGAATCCATTGCCTTGACTCCAAAACAGGTGATTCACTTTGGGTCGTCGAATACCAGGCCAATTACCGCATCAGCTACACAGCCGGTCCGCGAGCGAGTGTGACGATTGACGAAGGCCGAGCGTACTGTGTCGGTGCGATGGGGCACTTTCACTGCCTAAACGCCGAAACCGGCGAAGTCCTTTGGAAACTTGATCTCGAAAACGACTACGAGATCAAGATGCCCATTTGGGGAATCGCGGCGTCGCCATTTATCTACGAAAATCTTGTCATCCAGCAGGTATGCGGTACGGATAACGCATGCATGGTTGCTTTTGACAAAGTTACGGGAACAGAAGTCTGGCGGTCGCTCAACGAGCAAGGTGCTTATTCATCGCCGATCATCATTGAGCAAGATTCCAAAGATGTCCTGGTTTGTTGGACCGGAGACAGTCTGAGTGGATTGGATCCCAAGACTGGGAAAGTCTACTGGAGCCATCCGTTTCCACCTTCACGAATGCCGATCGGGATTGGTGATCCTGTCCTCTCGGGCGAGCGGCTGTTTGTCTCCTCCTTCTACGACGGCTCGCTGATGGTGCGTGTTCCCAAAGACTCGACGACCTCCGAAGTTATCTGGCGTGCGGTGGGTGTCGATGAGAAAAACACCAAATCTCTGCATGCTATGATCGGGACGAGTATCGTTCAAGACGACCTCGTGTATGGTGTCGACAGCTATGGTGAATTCCGTTGTCTCGATGCGACCACCGGTGAGCGACTATGGGAAGACCGCACGGCGGTCCCACGTGCGAGATGGGCAACTATCCATATGGTTCGCCAAGCGGACCGTGTTTGGATGTTCAATGAGAGAGGAGAATTACTGATCACCAAGTTCTCGGTCGATGGGTTGAAAATTCTTTCCCGCAGTAAGTTAATTGAACCGACGATCGAACAACTGGGGCAGCGTGGCGGGGTCTGTTGGTCTCACCCTGCGTTTGCACAGAAGAGTATCTTTGCTCGCAACGATAAGCAAATAGTACGCGTTTCCTTAGAAGCAGATCCGCCGCAAAGCGACAAATAACCATCGCGAAGCTTGTTCGTTGTACTGTAGCTCCCTCGTTGACACTTCGGGTTACCATTGCGTGCGGATGGGCGATGGGGCATGTACTGTAGATCCCTCGTTTACACGTCGGGTTACCATTGCGTGCGGATGAGAGATGGGGCGTGCACTGTAGCTCCCTCGTTGATACGTCGGGTTACCATTGCGAGGCGGATGGGCGATGAAGCGTGTACTGTAGCTCCCTCGTTGACACGTCGGGTTACCATTGCGTGGGTTACAACTCTATGGCATTACTTAGCATACCAGTGTAGTTAGCGATGCAGCTGCACATCGGTCCACAGCCCCCAGTCCGCTCCGTTGCCATCTCCACCATCTTCAACAATGAGCTCTAAGACTTCCACGTCTTGCACTTGAACGTCGAACGTTAACAAGCTTCCTTGATTCATCTCCTTGGAACGCCACAGTTCTTTTCCATCACCGCGCAAGACAAACACGCATGTGCCATCATGTCCGTCGGCCAGCCCCACATTGCCAGAAATCCGGCTCCATTTCCCGGAGAGCTTGTAGGTGTAAACGCTCGGTGCATGGGCATAAAACCCGTGACCAAACAACTTCCCTCCAATACATAGAACTACATCGTCACCCGGAACACGATCGACCATAGGTGACTTCCATCCTACCTTCGCTTTCTCAGGCACTGCATCCGACAACCAATAGGGATTCGATTCGATCGAAGCAAGTGATCGTTGGGTTGTCGCCTCGAGGGTCCGAATCAAGGAACGCGCGACAGCAAGTAAGGGAACCGTTGGCTCTGTCTGACCGTAGCGAGATTCAAGTTCTTGCATGGCAACCTTTGCACCGTTTGCGTCTTCCTCCCGAATCGCTGTAAGCAATGGCTCCATCTCCAGCTTCGTTCTAAACAGTTCGATATCCACTTTACCATCCGATCGGACAGAATACGGTATGGATATCGATTCATCCTGAATGCGTCCACCGTTGGATTGACAAACCACCATTCTCAATACCGCAGATTCAGTCGGGGCAACTGGTTCACACAACATGGAAAAGTACCCTTGATCATTTGGGACGGCCACCGTCGTGGTCGCGTCGTAATCGCTTCCACCTGCTGGATCCAGATAGCCGATCACCGCATAGGCAAGTGGCTCCGCCGCAACCTTTCCCCTTAAAACAAACGACCGTTGATCGCTTGCCAATTCGATCTTTAGCTCGGTAACTTTCGCGTCTTGCGGCAGGTCGATACCATTGACTTGACGTGTGAATAAAGGGTGAGCTGACAATCTTAGTCCGTCCGCCAAACTTAACTTGGACCCCTTTCCTTCTCCTCGCCGATCCTCACCGTACGTTCGATTACCACTTCCCATCAATGACGTTCCAAGCAGTTTTGTAACTTCTGGTCTTTCACGATTATGTGGGAGTCCTAATGCATGCCCAAGTTCGTGACAAACACCTCCTACAAAAATGCTGTTGTACCGACCGACGGAAATGCGTCCGTATTGTCTGTCGGTAACGATCGGCTTCGTGTCGATCAATCGTTCAGGATCAAGCAATGCGGAGTCGACTTGCCAAGCTGTCCCCTGACGTAGTCCTCCGGTTGCATAGTAGGGACTATTTTGACTGATGGTCATCCCCTTCGGATCCCATTGACTCATATTGCAAAACAGAACGATCGTTTCTAAATCCGCATCGATACCGGCGTCTCGAAGCACAGGTATGCACTCGCGTCGAATCGAAGCACCACTACGAACGTTGTACTGCGCGTAGGGGTTCTTTCCACGCACCAAATGGATACGAACCTGTTTATCGCTTTCCATATCGAGTAAAAAGGTCATTGGTCCGAACCCAAGCCGTTCCATTTCGGATCGATAGAATTCTTGAATGTCGATCATCACCCGAGAAAGCCTCTCGCGGTACCCGTCGAGAGGCTCGCGGTCATTTGGAGTCCAAAGCACTACATGTACGGTACGTTGCGAAGGCTGTGGATTCACAGTTAAATAGGAATCCCGCAGTCGTATCGCTTGTTGAACGAGTTCACGACGTTGCTCCTCCGGTGGTTCGCACAATGCACGATCGATGCCGATCAACTCGAACATCACCGCGCACATCACTAGGTACACCATAACAATCCAACGACATCTCATAGCAACTCCGAGCGAAACATAATCGATAGCAAAATTCGGCATTAGAG
>CAIJIZ010000199.1 GCA_903820735.1 uncultured Pirellula sp. | reverse complement strand
TGAGTTCCATCGTGGAGATGCGCAATTATCGATTCCTGTCGATGGCTCCAACTTGACGGTTACGACGAGTCAGCGTTTGAGTGGTGGAGTCGATTCGATACGCTGGAACGGCGTGGAATTCATCGATAGTTATGATCATGGACGGCAGATGCAAACGGCCGTGAGTTTCGATGCTGGTGCGAGCGGGGAGTTTTGGGCGGAGCGGTTCAATCCCACGGAATGTGGTTCGCGGCGCGACGGAGTTGGGCTCACTAGCTCGAGCCGATTGTTGGCGATCGCCGGCTCAGAGCGTGAGTTGAGGACTTCAACGCAGTTGGCGTTCTGGCTTGCACCTGACGAATTCTCTTTTGGCCGCAGCGCATTGAATACGAAAGTCCTTTCCGATCTGATCTTGCACAAACGGATTCGACTTGGAGTTTACACCGATCCACGTGTGATCGAAGTCGCGATGACTCTTCAGTCACCGGCGACGCAATTGCATCGTTATGTGCAATATGAGGTACTTACAGGATACATGCCCGAGTGTTTTTCGAAATTCCACGGACTCGACGCGAGCACCGGCGAACTCGTGGAGATCGGTGACGGGCCGGGTGAACAGGCAATGCCGGTCGTCTTTAGTACCGAGGACAAAAGGTTTGCGATTGGGGCGATAGCGATGGGCAGGCCCGATTGGATAACGGAGCCGACGGGTTATGGTCGGTTCCGATTCGAGAAGGAACGGGTGGTGAAATGGAATGTGGTGATGCGCTATAGGAAAGCTCCTGAGTTGGATCGTTTTCAAGCGAGCTTTCGAGTTTGTGTGATCGTTGGGGGATTGCAAGAGGTTCGCAGGGCGATGAAGGCGTTGGTTGATGGCACGCTGGCGAAGGTGTCGGGGTCAATGGACTAGCGGGGGCCACTGGAGGCATTGGGGGCGGGGAGTCAAAGCCGAAATAATCGATTTATTTCGACTGATCGGAAGTTTCGCATCGATCGAGCGATCGATTCTTGGATTGCTTCCGCTTTTCTTTAATGCCCCCATTTATTGCGAGGTACGTTCCATCGAGGTGATTTGCGCCTCGAGTGAAAACTCCTTATTAGAGTTTTTTCAACTATTTTGCTCTGGCCTTGAATCATGCTTCGAAACTTTCTCAATGCAAAAAGGAGAACCTGTAGAAGGGGTTTGTTTGCATTTTGGGAAAGCGTTCGTCGAGCGATACTAGTTGGGTTTCTAGTCGCTCTTTGCTTGGGGTTGGTCGGTTGCAAGACGTTGACCATACCGGCGATCAACCAGAATGGTGGGACGATTTTTTCCGGTCAAACCACGACCTTGGTCTCGCCGCATGGTCCGGCGAGCGGATACCCATCGCAGGGGCCAGCTTATCAAACGCCTCCCGAGCCGAAGAAGTGTATGCATGGGGTTCCGAGCGGCGCGGGTGCTAAGGCCGGCGGTGGTTGTAAGTTATGTGCTGGTGGGCATGAGTCGGCGAATGACGCTCGTGCACGATGTGGTGAATTGTTGTTGACCCCTACAAAACTGGTCGCTCCTGTCGGTGGAGAGGTAATCTTGCTCGCGGGGATCTGCGGCAAGGATGGGATGCTAGTTACCGGCGAGCCAATTGAATGGATGCTGTCCCCTGAGAGTGTGGGGCAGATTATCGAAGTAGGGGATGATGCGAAGGGGCAGCGGCATCATCTTTTTAAGAAACATGCAGATACGACGGTTTCTGGTAAGCTTGACGTGGATTTCGCAAGGGGACTTACGAGTCGCGAGGCGGGGAAGATCACGCGAGGAACATCGAAGACCGAGGATGATTTGCCGATCCGAAAGGGACAGACTTGGTTGAGCTTATCAAGCCCAACAGAAGGCGTTTCTAAAGTTACGGTGATGGCTCCCGAGAGCGATGCATGGGACAAACGGCGGCAGACGGCGACGATCTATTGGGTTGATGCAAGGTGGGAGTTTCCGCAACCGCAGCAAGCCGTCAGCGGGCAACCGATTACCTTGGTGACGAAAGTTCAGCGAGCCGATGGGTTAGTTCCGGCCGAGGGGTGGTTAGTGCGATACCGGAGTCTCAATCCTGAGGTTGCTCGATTCTTACCGCAGTACGGAGAGGTTTTTGAGAAGAATGTCGATCGCAATGGGAATGCTGTTGTGGACTTGGTCAACATGTTGCAGCCTGGAAGCATTACCAAGACGAATGCGACTGCATTGATCGAAGTGGAGGTGGTGCGTCCATCGCAGGCGAGTGAGAATATGCCCGAGTTGCCACTTGGGCGTGGCACGGTTCAAGTCACATGGACTTCGCCGGAATTGAGGTTGCAGGTAGCGGGCCCAGAGGTCGCGGTACCCGCGCAGCCTTTGGCTTATACCGCTACGTTGGAGAATGAGGGGCTCGCTCAAGCGGAGAATGTGGTCCTCACGTTGGCTATCCCCAATGGAATGAGTGTAACGAGCGCAACGCCTGAGCCTTCTCGTCGAACAGCATCGAGTATGTCGTGGGATGTAGGTGTGTTGGGCCCGCGTCAAGCGTTGGACGTTCAGGTCGTTACGCAAGCGGCAGCGGAGATGGATGCGAGGGTGGTGTTTGAAGCGAGTGCAGCGCCGGGGATCAAGAAGAATGCCGTGATATCGACTTTGGTGCAAAAGCCGCAAGTGACATTGAGCATCAATGCGGATCCATCGACGACACAGGTTGCGGTGGGAGATGTAGCTACTTTCAACATGAAGGTTGCCAATACCGGGAATCAGACAATTACCGATTTGATTGTGTTCCTTGAAGCACCTCCGGGGCTATCGCATGCTCGCGATGGGGCGAGAGAGGTTTCAAGGGCAGTGGGTTACTTGGCACCGGGGCAATCGGTTGATTTATCAGCTCAGTTTTTGGTGGAACGCGAAGGGGATTTGAGTCTCAAGGGGACCGTAAGGTCCGCGAATCAAGTGCTTACTGGTTCGTCGGCGAGTGTGCGTGGGATTCCAGGGATGCAAAAAGTGCCTCAGGTTGAATTGGATATGCGAGCATCGACGGGAGCGAATCCGATCGCCATCAATACTGCTACTTCGGTTCAATTGTTCGTTCGAAACACTGGGCCTGTGGCGGTGCGGAATTTAACGATTTCGGTTCAGTATGATTCGGCTTTGAATCCTTCGGGAGCATCGGCGGGTTTTGAACCAAGTTTTGCGAACCAGACCTTGCGTTGGAAGTTGCCGGAGTTACCCGTTGGCACGACGACGGAGTATCAAGTGAATTTTGTGGGTGCGAAGGGGACCAACGATGCGCAGGTGGTTGGCGTGGTTGAATCGGCGGATCGAGCCGTGCGTGTGATGAGGAATGTTGGGATCCCGATCGCTGCGGGAACTGGGCCTGCGGGAGTTGGGGCTGCGGGAGTTGGGGCTGCGGGAGTTGGGCCTGCTGTGCCTGGACCTGGAGCTGGTGGGTTGCCAAGTATGCCAGCGGTTCCGCCGCCAACTGGGATTGGAGGAGCGCCTAATCCACCGTTGGGTGGTCCTGCGGCCGTGCCGGCCACCGATCTTTTGGTTTCGATTGAACCCGTAAGTCGATCGGCTCGGTTGAATGAGATGTCGGACTATATCATCACGGTTCGGAATAATTCTTCGATCAATCAGCAGCAAGTTGAATTGTCATTGGAGGTTCCGGAGGGTTTGCAAGTGACGGATGTGCGAGGTCCGACGCAGGCAGGGTATCAGTTTGATGAAGCGGGACGGATTTTGAGAATGGAAGCGATACAGACAATGCGTCCTGCAGATCAGGTGAATTACAGAGTTGTTTTCTTGCATCGGTTGGTCGGGCAAGGCAAATTGGTTGCCAATGTGAAGTCTGGTAATGCCCCGAATCCGGTTAGTTCCGCATCGACCATTGTTACCGTGGGGCCATCCGAAGTTAATTGACCTGAGGCAGTTCTGCTTTTCGGCTCATCTTAGTGGCCGTATACTCATGTGTACCGAAGGCCTTTGTGCCGGTGTTGATTGGGTACGATAGGCGGTTTTAGAGGAAGGTCTTTGCGATGGCAGCGCAACGCAAAAGCTGTTTTACGAGGGCGAGTAGGCGATGCATTCCCGGCTCGATGGTTCTGTTCGCATTGATTCTCGCGGCAATGGGTGGCTGCGATTCATCGAAGAAAAGCTCGGTGAGTGAATCCAGCACCGAGCGTGATGGGGCTGGTGTAGCCTTGAGTAGTGGGCGGTCGGCTCTGCTGGAACCGACGAAGCAAGAGGTAAAGTTGGTGGTTGGGAATCGCAAGACGTTTGATCGCTGGGTTGAGCAGCATCGAGGCAAGGTGATTTTGGTAGATTTTTGGGCGACTTGGTGCGGGCCCTGTGTTGAGCATTTTCCGAAGACGGTAGCGTTGCATACAAAACATGCTCAGCGAGGATTTACCGCTATGACGGTAAGCATGAATGAGCCTGAAGAGCATGACGCGGTGTTAGCGTTTCTTCAACGCAACCAAGCAACGATGGAGAATCTGCTCACAGAGTATGGGGCGGGAGAGGGTTTTGTGAAGGCATTTGAATTGCCAGGAGAGATTCCCTACTGTCTTCTCATCGATCAAAAGGGAGATGTCCGTTTTCGTTTTAGCGGTGAGCCTGAGGGGACGAAGGATTGCGAGTCGCTTGATAAGATCGAAGGGCGCATCGAAGAATTGCTCGGTGGGAAATGAGAACTAGGCTTGAGATCTGCTCGTGGGTGTTCGCTCTCCTTCTCGTTGGTTGTTTTGTTACAGGTAGGAGCGCAGGGCAGGGGATAGAAGGAGACCGTTCCCCTGTGGATTTGGTGGTTGGTCCCAAGTCGCAAGGAGCGAGTTGGATCGTCACCGTCAATCAGACATCTGATTCCGTGTCGTTGGTGGATATCGTTAGCGGGAAAGTATTAGATGAACAGCGGGTTGGAGAATATCCGACTGGGATTGTCCTGCATCCATCTTTGGAACGGGTATATGTGACAGGAAGTTATTCAGGAACGATACATGCGTTTGGTGTGTCGAAAGGAAAGCTAGTTTCAGAAGGGGTTTGGAAGCTAGGGGGGCAGCCAACCGGACTGGCGATAACAGGTGATGGTGAACGCTTGATGGTGGCGTTAACCGATAGCGATGAGGTCGTGGAGGTAGGGAGTTTTAGCGGAGAGGTCTTACGGCGAATTCCGGTTGGCCGATGGCCCAGATCGTTAGCTTTGTCGAAGGATGGACGACGGATGGTGGTTGGTACGAGTGGAGACCGAGGCATTTCCGTTGTTGATTTAGATGCTGGCAAGATGGTGCATCTGGATCGATTCGTGGGATTGAATATTGGGCATATGCAGTTATCGAGTGATGGCGAGCATGTTTATTTTCCTTGGATGGTCTATCGTCGCAACGCGATCAATGAAGGGAATATTAGGCTCGGATGGGTGATGGCAAGTAGGCTTGGAAGGATTGGTTTTGGGGACGATGCAAGGCGTGAAGCGATATCGCTTGATCCGCCGAGGCAAGCGGTGGCAGACCCGCATGGAATATGTTTGACCTCGGACGATTCATGCTTGGTTATTTCCGCATCGGGGACGCATGAGTTGTTGGTGTTTAAAATGGCGGGCTTGCCGTTTCAGGATCGAGGCAGTACGGATCATTTACCTTCGGAATTGATTCCCTCGCCGCGATCCGATCGGGATGTTAGCGAAGATCGATTTTACAGGATTGATGTCGGTGGGCGTCCGATGGGGATTCGGATGAGTGAGGATAACAGAACCGTCTTTGTTGCGAACTACTTGGATAATTCAGTCCAGATTGTAGACATTCAGCAGCGCAAAACTGTGCGTAGGATTGAGCTAGGAAGCGCTCCGGAAGTGACAGAAGTGCGTCGAGGCGAGGCCATATTTTATGATGCGCAACGAAGTTTGGATCAGTGGTACTCGTGTCACAGTTGCCATTACTTGGGCGGTAGTAACTCGGTGAGTATCGATACGATGAACGATGGTTCTGCGTATACCTTCAAAACGGTCTTACCTTTGTATGAATTAGATCAAAGTGGGCCATGGACATGGCATGGTTGGCAGGGGGATTACCTTGAAGCGATGAAGCATTCTTTGAGGACAACGATGTTAGGGCCGATTCCAAGCGATGACGATGCGCGAGCGGTTGGAGCTTTTCTAGCAGGATTAAAAGCTCCACCACGGATTGCGAGTGTGGATTCGACGGTTGATCGCACTCCGCGCGAGGAATCTGCAAGGCGTGGAAAAGAGATCTTCAATAGTTCCAAGGGGGGATGTGCCGATTGTCATATCGGGACCGGAATGCAGGACGCGAAGATTCATGATTTGGGTTTAGGTGCCAGCGGCGATGAGTATGCTGGATTCAATACGCCTTCGATGCGTCGAGTTTCTAGCAAGGTGCTTTATTTGCATGACGGGCGGTATGATACGTTAGAGGAAGTGCTTCGTGGCGATCATGCTCCGCATCGAGTTCATGGTGAGGAGTTAAGCGATGAAGAGATTGGAGACTTAGTTGCCTACCTGAGAACCCTTTAAGGATGCCGATTCGAAGTACAACGCGGTGACGGCTCCGTGATAATTGGATCGATTTGGAAGTGAGGATAGCTTGAACCAACGTAGGCCCGTGATTCATATCGGGATGCCGAAGACGGCGACGAAGACTTTTCAGCATTGGCTGTTCGCCGAGCATCCTGAGGTTTACTATCTCGGCCGTTCCTCTGGACCTAATTCCAGGGCACGCAGGTCGAAGGAGATGAGGCGCAAGGCCAAAGCCGTGATGGAAAAAACAGATCGCGAATTTGTTAGTGAGCCGACTTATGAATTGTGCGTCCAGTGGATAGAAGAAGTCTTAAGTGCCCCCGATGCAAGTGGCAAGCTACCTGTATTGTCATGGGAGGGGTATTCTTCTGGAGGCTTGAAGATTAGAAGTGCAAGAGCGAGGAGTCTCAAGAGACTATTCGGCGAAGCTAAAATCCTCATGGTGATTCGAAGTCCCATTCCGCTATTGGAGGCTTCGTACTTTCAGCAATTGAAGTGCTGGAATACGCGTGTGACATGGCGATTTGGACAAGGTCCTTATTACGAAGGAATCGACGAATGGTTAGATCGCTATTTTCGAAAAACGGATACGCCACAAATCCGTTATGGGGACACGATTCGGGCTTTTTGTGAGGTGTTCGGTAAAGAGAATTTTAATTTGTTGCTCTATGAAGACTTGGTGGCGGATGAAGAGGCTTTTATCCGAAGTGTGTGTCGGATGACAGAAATCGATGCAGATGAAGGGGTTCGATTGTGTCTTGGGAAACGGGATAATGAGCGTTGGACCACGACAGAGATAGACTTTCTCAAGAGATTGAAGCGATCGTTTTGGCAGTCGCTCAGGTACCGAGTGATGTCGCCCAAGGAACGAAAGAAGCTCTTTAATTTTGACGAGAATGGTGAAAGTAAAGAAAAAGGAGTTCGCGCTAGAGCAGAGATTTCGGCGGAGTGGCAGAAGCGGATTTTTCAGGTGGCTCGTGAAGGGAATCGATGGGTTGAAGACGAGTTTGGG
>CAIJIZ010000198.1 GCA_903820735.1 uncultured Pirellula sp. | reverse complement strand
TGACCTCCTACGCGTCGCATCCCGCTCTCCTGCTCTCGGAAAATGGATCCAAGCCGATGAGTACTTCGAATCAACCTCGCAGCCCTACTGGTCCGAACAATTTGCCACCCCCCAATTCCCTTTCCCCATCAAAAAATCCTCGCCACATCTGCACGGTCTGCAAATAGGTTTGATCCGTTTGCAAGCCCTCCTTTACCGCTCCGAACGTATCCAATCCGCTCTCGAACTCCTTAAACTTCTCTCCCCACAAACTTCCACCTTCAACCCTACCGAAACGCGTGAATCGATCTCTCGATCCGAACTAATCTCACGCCTCGAGAAGCATCTCGTTGAACTCGACCAAGTCGCTGCCCACGACACCGATTGTCTGGATACTCCACAATCGTGGTTCGCCGACCGACTCGCCGATACTCTCTCTCTCGAAACTCAAACCGGGGTTGCTCTACAAAAAGCCCTGCGTGCTCAAACTGCCTACACAATCCTTAACCCTACCTCCGCCGCCGCACGTGTCCATCTGAACATCCCGTCACATCGAAGCAATCTAATCCTCAAAGATAACGATCGCATCGTCCAAGCCTGCGATGATCCCGACAACCTCGGAACCGAACTCCTTGTCGATGTACCACCCTTCGGCTTCACTTGCCTGCAAACCTCTCCACCCCTCGACACACCTTCTACAACCAAAAACACAAAAGAAACCGCTCAACGCCACTCCAAAAAGACCGGACTATTCGCGAAATGGCTCGGACACTCCGATGCGATCGCCAAAACCGAAGGCCTGCTGTCCAACGAGTTCATGGAAGTCCAATTCGATCCCTCCAAAGGACATATGAAATCGATGTACATCCGCGATCAACGCGGTAACCGACTCAGCGCTATGCTCTCTCTCCTCGATCAACCTCTAAACATCGCTTGCAAACCTCGCGAAGAACAATTCCTAACTCTCCAGTCCACCAAGCTCGATATTTCCAACCCATCCGAACACACGGGACAAATCGCAATCGAAGGTACCTTTTCCACAACAAGTCCCCAGGAAAACGTCAACAAACCCCAACCACTCTTCAAACAAACCTTCACTATGGTGAAAAACACCAAGTGGCTACAAGTCCGCATCGAAGGTAATGGACTCGACCGCAACCTTCACGCTCCTGTTTGGCGAATGACCTGGCCTAGCGAAGCAGCTAGCTTGGCGCTCTGGGCCAACGGAAATAAGTCTAAATGGCTAGCACCTTTACAAGCCTCCACGGAAGTCATCGAAATCGACGATGCACAGTACAAACTCTATTTCGCCACCGGCGGTCTGAGCTTCCATCGCAAGATCACTCCCAACCAACTCGCTACCTTCCTTCCCATCAATCACGATGGCTCCCTCGATGTGACCTTCTTCATAGGCTTGCAATGGCAACGACCATGGCAAACCGCTATGGAACTCTTCGCCCCCGCCTGGATCGTCCCCCCCTGCGAAAACCAATCACCTCTCCTAAAACCCAACCCCAAACCGCAACAAAGCGCTTGGCTTATCCAGTCCAACCACCCAAACCTCAACGTCAGCCTTCTTCCTCCCGAAAGCCACCTCACGAACCACCTTCCAAATCAACTGGAAGAAGAGCATCTCACCCAACCCCCTAAAACGGAATCCACTGCAACAAATTCCACTGCAACAAATTCCACAGCGCCGGTCCCTTCAACTACCAACCCCTCACCTCCGACCGAAGATCTAACATTCAAACCCGATGCTCTGCTGTGGGTCCGCGAATCCGCCGGCATATCCGCCACCGCTAAAATTAGTTTGCCGAAAACCCCTCAGATTGCCTTCAAGATGGATTTCACCGGCCAAACTCTAGATAAACTGGAATGCGATGCTCAATCCGTGCACGTACCCTACGGCCCTCACGAACGCTTCCTTCTAGGAGTGACCTTCGATCAACCCCAGAGCGGTGCAAGCCAGCAGCAACAGTGAGCATAAAGGCAAGTACCCATGAACCGGCTCACCGATTCCCACGATCTTACAAATCAAACAATCAGTGGATACAGCATCCTGCACCGACTCGGCGTCGGGGGAATGTCCGAAGTCTACTTGGCATTTCAAAACTCACTGCACCGACATGTCGCCCTAAAAGTCCTCCGCGCTGATTTCGTCGGCTCCGATGAACACGAACAACGCTTCCTTCAAGAAGCCCGTTCGGTTGCTTCGTTGATGCATCCGAATATCGTCCAAGTCTACGACGTTGGTAAATTTGAATCGGTCCATTACATCGCGCAAGAATACGTACCGGGCAGCAATCTCAACGCGTTCATTCAACGCCGTGGTGCCCTCCCAATCGACGAAGCCGTCTCGATTCTCTGGCAAGCTACCTCCGCACTTCAGAAGGCCGCCAGCATCGGCCTCGTTCATCGTGACATCAAACCGGACAACTTGCTGCTAACCCCCGACGGCGAAGTCAAAGTCGCCGACTTCGGGCTCGCCCGCGCTCGAGGTCAAAACCAAAACTTGACCGCAGTCGGTGTCGCTCTCGGTACCCCCCTTTACATGAGCCCGGAACAAATCCAAGGTTTCTCGGTCGACTCTCGCTCCGATCTTTATTCTCTCGGAGCAACGGCATATCACATGCTCGCAGGTAGACCCCCATTCGCCGGTGAGACCGCCCTTGCATTAGCCATGCAACACATCCAAGCTGAACCGGTACCCCTCGAGCAACTTCGACCCGACTTACCGAAATCCCTCGTTGATATCGTCCATAAACTTCTGAGGAAAAGCCCCGAAGATCGCTTCGGCTCCGCCATGGAACTCAGCCGCGAACTGCGAGGCTTTATCGACGAACACTTGCAAGGTCGCGGGGACAAAATGATCCCTTTCTCCGGACTCGTCATCGATCATCAAGCCATTACGGCCAGCGCTGCAACCGAAGAACTGCAAATCCTAATCAACAACCAAAAGAACTCAAAATCAAGCGGAAAAAGCTTGAAGGTCTCGGCCGAGCCCTCCCAAGTCTCATCAACGAATCCTCAATCCTCATTAAGTCCTCGCGCAAAACTTAATCAACGCTCGAAACGCATTTTCGCTTGGTGCATCCTACCCCTGCTTTGCACTACCCTAATGAGCTTCTCTTTGTTGCGACTTGACCTCTTTGCGAATCAATCCTCAAGCACCGCCGGGGTGAACCGAGAGTCTTCAATCCAACGCCAATACGCCACCGCGATTCTCGAAAACGACCTGAAGAACTGGAACGCGATCAGCGAATTCTTCCCACCGACCGACGCTGTCTCACGAAACTACTATCTGAAATCCCAACTTCAAATCGCTAGACTACGCATCGAAGGTGAGGACTACCAAGCTGCTTCTCGCACGTTGCTTACCATCATCGACTCCCCATACGCAGACGATGTCCTGCGTACCGTCGCTCGTATCGAATTCGGCTGGATCCAACAACGACTCAAACGCGCAGGCCTTCGCAACGAATGGTACGACCGAGCAATGCGCGATCTATCAACGATGGTTCCGGAAAAACAAAAACTCATTCGCGAAGCTCTCCCTTCCAGAGTCAGAACCGACTGGGAAACGGTCGACTACCTGAATCAATCCCCCACCGAAGCGCAACCGGCATCAACAAAAACCGAGAGCCGCGTCCCTCCCCCCACGGTCTCCCAATAGGTGTGAACTTGCTCGCCAGTCGCCTCCGCTCCGCATTAATCTTGATATCGATCGTACTTGCATGCATGTACCTCGACGTCGCGTATCCTCTGAGCAACATCCCGGGACTCTGGATGATCCCCTTCTTCGCCGCGCTCGCACTAGGCACCGTCAGAGAAGCTTGCCGCATCACAGAGAAAGCTTGGAATGCTCAATCGAAACTCTCACCAATAATCGTCCTGATCGCAATCTTCCTACCCGCATACCCTGAATTCGCTCAACTCTACGAAAATATTTCAGCGGAACGAACAAGCAGCCAACTCACCGAAATCTCATCATCATCCGATCGATCGCAAGAATCCGATCCGACGAACCACACAAGCCCAAACCTTGAAGCCAAAATCCTTACAACCAAAAGCAATACCTGGACTCGGCTTGGGGTAACCCTGACCGGTACTTGGTTCCTAGCTGCTTGGATGGGGCTGCAAACAATGCT
Source organism: uncultured Pirellula sp. (assembly GCA_903820735.1). Classification (GTDB taxonomy): domain Bacteria; phylum Planctomycetota; class Planctomycetia; order Pirellulales; family Pirellulaceae; genus JBKCUI01. The sequence continues at coordinate 7,863 of CAIJIZ010000198.1, read as the reverse complement.
TCGTTACCAATCCCCCAAAGACGCCCTCGGTTGGCTGATCAGTTGCGGACTCCTCCTATACTTGTGCGTCCCATTCGCTTGCTGGTGGATCGATCGACAAATCGGTGATCAACGCACAGCCATGCTTCGAATCATCGGAATCGCCTTGGTCACGAAAATGTCCGATGTAGGTGCTTACTTCGTTGGGAAATCGATCGGAAAACATAAACTCGTGCCTGTGCTTAGCCCAAAGAAAACTTGGGAAGGTTTCCTAGGAGGTGTTCTTGCCGCTTGCATCGTCTCGGTGGCATACTTCTTGACTATCACCCCTCGCCATTCTTCCCCGTTAAACCTCCAATCTCTTCAAGGACTCCAAGCTACCCTTGGGCCAATCGCTCTAGGTTGCTTCTTGGCAATCGGAGGACTCTTCGGTGATCTCATCGAATCGATGCTCAAACGCTCGGGCGAAGTTAAAGATAGCGGCAGCACCCTACCAGGTCTCGGCGGAATATGGGATGTCACGGACTCCTTGATTCCTGCCAGCATCATCGGACTATTAGCCATTGAATGGGGTTGGATCTAAAAGAAGTTCAATCCTAAAGTAAGCCACCGCAACGATTCAGCCCGTTTCTCAAATCTTGAAACGTAAACCTACAACAAGGACCAAGTCACTATGTCGGAATCGACGCTAACCTTAGGGGACCCCCAGTTAGCTATCCAACTGTTCGGGCCGCAAGATAGCCACCTGCGAAAGGTACGCAATCAACTAGGGGTGGCTATCACCCATCGCAATGGCACCATTCGCATCGCCGGCCCAAGCTCCTCGGTAGATATCGCTACAGGCATTCTGGAAAAGCTGAAAGAAAAGCTACTTCGTGGTAGCCTCATCGATCCCGATGAAATCGACACACTTCTACAAAACGCTACCGCACCACCTTCGAAACTGATCACCCCAGAGAAAACCGAACAACGAGAACTCGGAATCGGAAATACCTCTCGACGAATCAAACCTCGCACCGAAGGCCAAGCCGATTACGTACAAGCGATCCGCCATCATGACATGACCCTCTGCACCGGACCAGCCGGTTGCGGAAAAACCTACCTCGCTGTCGCCACGGCTGTCGAAGCCTATCGCGCTAAAAGCATCCGAAAAATTGTCCTTGTTCGCCCCGCCGTCGAAGCCGGCGAGAGCCTCGGATACCTCCCAGGAGACCTAAACGAAAAACTCAATCCGTATCTTCGCCCCCTCCTCGATGCAATCAACGAAATGGTGGACTTCGACCAAGTCAAATTCTTGATGGAACAAGATATCATCGAAGTGATCCCACTGGCTTACATGCGAGGCCGGACCCTAAATCACGCTTTTATCATCCTCGACGAAGCTCAAAACGCGACCGTCGCACAAATGAAAATGTTTTTAACCCGAATGGGAGAAGGCTCAAAAGTCGTGGTTTCCGGGGATATTTCTCAAGTTGACCTCCCGTACGGAGTCACCAGCGGCTTGCGAGACGCCATCCAACGCTTGCAGGGAATCGATGAGATCGCCATCATTAGACTTCAAGAATCCGATATCGTACGGCATCGACTCGTCCAGAAAATCGTTGCCGCCTACGAACACCCCTCCAACAACTCCTCCCGCTCCGTCGGCCCCACCGATAATTCCTAACAGAGTGAATTCCCAACGGAATTGTACCCAGGTACTCGCCTAACCAAATGACCCAAGTCAACCCGAAGAAGAGCCGCAGCGAACGCGCAGCGGCACTAAAGCTTGGAAAGCTAGATTGGCAAATCTGGCTCGATCAACTCCGCAGCGCCGATGTCCTCATGCGAATCGGTGTCGCCGCAACCGCCGCCTTCCTCCTAACCATCCTCGTGCGCGGATGGGAACCCCCATTCCCATATCGAATCGGATACGTCCCCCCACGCGCAATCCCCGCTCGCGTTCCCTTCCAAGTCGAAGACGATGTGCAGACCGATGCTCTTCGCATCCAAGCCGCCCGCGAGGTTCTGTGTATCTACGAGAACCGCAAAGAACCCTTGGTCCAGCTTCGTGGAGCGATGAAGGACGCTCTGTTCTCATTGCGCATACAACAACCCTCAGAGGAACTCTCGGACATCCAACGAGAAAATCTACATGCGTTCGGGATTACCCCACCAAACGCTGAACCACTGCGAGACGCAGGAACAATAATCACCAACGAACTGGCTATCGAATGCATTCAGAAAACACTTGCTACCGACGCTGAAATCTCGAAGTACGATTCGGCTATCCGGGAAATATTCGACCCCATGGAAGAACTCGGACTCCTGCAATCCCTCCGACACGACAGTCATAAGGGAAACCAACGCTTCATCAAAGTCATCTCCGTCGGAGATGAAGGAAACCGACGCGAAGTCGACGTCGCTCGTGTCCGCATCGCCGAAGTCCTCGTTACACTGAAATCCTCCCTCGAACGCGAATTCACCAACCAATTCGGAGAAGGTACATCGCGACTCCTGGCCCTCATGGCCCACCGTTACATCTCGAACAAAATCCAAGAAACCCTCTCGTTTCGCGAAGACCTTAGCAACGTCGCTCGGCTCAATGCAGTCAAAGAAGTCAAACCGGCGATGATCTCCTACGAAACCACCTACGGTACCGTGGTAAGCATGGGGAAACTCCTCGGTGCAAAGGAAATTCGACTACTTCGCGCCGAACATGATGCGTACCTTGAGCAAATGGGGTGGGGACTGCGATTTCAACGACTCCTCGCCTTCCTCGGACTACTTACCGCCCTTTGCTTCCTCTGCGGGTTCTTTATCTATCAATCCAAAGACCGTTCGCCAATCTCGCAAACCCAAAGCTTCCTAAGGCTCATTGGCCTCTGTTCAGCTACCATCCTCGCTGCCGTCTTCGCTTCCCAAGACCCCTTTCACGTCGAAATCATCCCCGTAACCCTCTGCGCAATCACCGCTACGATCATCTACGGAAAACCAACCGCACTGATGCTCATGGCCGCGATATCCTTGACCATCGCTTTCAGTACAGGGGTTGATCTTGGCGAGTTCATCCTCCTTTCGAGCGCTGCGGCCGGCGCAATCCTGCTGTGCGGACGCATCCGAAACAGAACGCGATTGGTATACGTCGGCTTCGGTGTCGCATGCATCGTCTTCGCAACCTACCTCGGACTAGGAATCCTTACTGGCCAATCCCTCGAAGTGATCTCCGATAACTACGCATCGGAAATCGGAACACAAAAAACGGGCTTCTCTAGTCGACTAATCTACGAAGCCCTAAAACAATTCGCCTTCGTCGCCCTGTGCGGCCCTCTGATGACCGGTATCCTCCCCTTCATGGAACGATTCTTCGATATCCAAACCGACCTGACACTTCTCGAGCTCAGCGATATGAGCCACCCACTGCTCCGACAACTAGCGCAAAGCGCTCCGGGTACATACAACCACACCATCTCCGTCGCTTCCCTCGCTGAACCCGCCGCAGAGGCCATCGGCGCAAACGGACTCCTTGTCCGTGTCGGCGCTTGCTTTCACGATATCGGCAAAATCTTTAAACCCAACTACTTCGTCGAAAACCAAATGCCAGGGGTCAATCGCCACGATACCCTCCAACCTGAACTCAGCACCCTCGTGATCATCGCTCACGTAAAAGATGGCGCGGACTTGGCAAGACAAAATCGGATCCCACAACGGATCATCGACTTCATCGAACAACACCACGGTACCACCCTCGTGGAATACTTCTTTCGACAAGCCCAAAAAGAAAACGTCGGAAACGAAGACAACGAAGAAGTCTCCGAACGAATGTTCCGATACCCAGGTCCAAAACCTCAATCGAAAGAAGCCGCTATCTTGATGATCGCAGACGCGGTCGAAAGCGCTAGCCGCGCCCTGAAAGAACCTACCTCATCACGTATCCAACACCTCGTCGATGAAATCGCAATGAAAAAACTTCTTGACGGTCAATTCGATGAATGCGAACTGACCCTCAAAGAAATAGATCTAATCAAACACTCGCTCGTCAAGAACCTGAACGCGGTCTACCACGGACGTGTGAAATACCCTGATCAACAATCCGCCGGATAACTCTGTAGACTTGCAGCCTACCGCTTCGCACGCTACCTTCTGATCGCCCCTGAGAGTAATTCTACCCCGAAGAAAACGACTTGCCCCTCGCAGGCTCTGACGATGTCTGAACCATCATCCACAGCCCCACCTCCGTTCCCCGCCGAGCCACTTACGATCAAGCTCGATCGTCCTCTGGAATCCCTCACCTGGATCGGCCGCTCTCTTGTACTCGCCGAACTCTCCCGGTTGGCCTACGGTCCACCGGAACAGATTTCTAAAGTCGTCTACCCCGCCGGGATCGACCAGTGCGAATTCATCCAAGAAGCCGGTTCGGAAGCCTACGTATTCGGGACACGATTCGATTGCCTCGTAGTTGCGCGCGGTACCGAACCGACTAAATGGGACGACATCTCTGCCGATGCCAAAGCCTGGACGATCGCTTGCGAAATCGGCCGCGTCCACAGCGGATTCCATACCCACGTCGATCTGCTCTGGCCCGATATCGAAAACCACCTGCGTGAAAACCAACGACCCGTCTGGTTCGCTGGCCACTCCCTCGGCGGTGCAATGGCCGCTGTCTGCGCCGTACGCTGTAAACTCTCCCCCATTCCGTCGAACCCTCAAGCCATCTTTAGCTTCGGGGCACCTCGCGTCGGAAACCGAAAATACGCGTCTTTCTTGAAGATCCGCCATTACCGATGGATCAACAACAACGATATCGTCCCGAGAACTCCTCCCAGACTACTGGGTTACCATCACATGGGCCGCGAAATCTACATCAACCGAAAAGGTAAAATCAGCCGAATCCACCAATGGCTCCGATTCCATGACCGTCTTCGCGGCTTCCTCACGTCCCTACGCCAAGGGAAAATAGACCACTTCTGCGACCACTCGATGAAAGAATACATGCGGATCATCCGCGACCTCTACGCTTGCGAACAAAGTGGCGAGAGAATTCGAACCCCTCGCTCGCTGCGGTAAACCCTGCGGATTAAGTTGACTTACCGACCACCACCCGCCTCATTCTCCACCCCACAATTACCGGTTGCTCTTTTTTCAAGAAAGAGCAACCGGGCGAAGTGCCGAAAGGATAGGTGATTAAACTTAAAGACAACGGTTTCAATCCTTCGCCTCTGGCCGGAAGATCCCAATGACACTTCACATGGATCCCTTAGCGACCTTTCAGCGTCGCTTCTCACGTCGCGACTTTGCTCTTCGCTTGATCGCTATCTCTACTGCTGTTCTCGTATCGTCATTCCACTGCACCACCGTTGCCCAAGACCTGAAAAGTCCAGACCCGTTAAGCCCAGACCCGATAAACCCAGAGCCCACCACCCAAGATAACTCCCCCCAAGACACGCACACATCAGAGACCAAAGGTGTCCGGTACTTCGCACCTCGTACACTCGATTTTCAATTTGGAATGAAGTTCAAATCAAACGACAACTTCTGCTCAAATCTCTTCGCAACCATCGCCTTTCCAACCGATTGGCCCGAGCAAAAAGTAAAACTGAAACTTTCAAACATCCCTCCAAACTCGCAATGGCAATTCCGTGATCTGCCTCCTAACGCCCCGACAACCGCCCGGCAGATGATGATGAGTCTACCCGGACTTCAACCGAACAACCAACTCGATATGGTGTTTGATGTCGAAGTTGAGAAATCATTCATCGATCCTCCGTCCGACACCTCGGTCTTTGTTATCCCAAAGAAAGTACCAAAGGAACTCAATTGGTTCATGGGCAACAGCCCTATGATCGATGCGAACGCATCTGACATTAAACGCATTGCCAAATCGATCAAAGACTCAAAGCCGGAGTCTGCTTGGCAACATGTCGAAGCCCTCTACGATTGGGTCCGCGAAAATATCGAATACCGCAACGGTCCAATCCGAAACACCCGCGAAGCGATGAAAGATAAACAAGGGGATTGCGAAGAAATGACCGGCATCTTCATCGCTCTGTGCCGATCTAGCGGTATCCCCGCCCGCTGCGTTTGGATCCCGGATCACTGCTACCCTGAGTTCTACTTGGAAGACGACGAAGGCAATGGGCATTGGTTTCCATGCCAAGTCGCTGGAGACCGTCAATTCGGCCAAATGCACGATTATCGCCCCATCCTGCAAAAAGGGGATCGCTTCAAAGTTCCCGAATACACCTCGCCGCAACACTACCTCTCCGAGTTCTTCCGCTGCACCCAGAAATCGGTCGGACCACGCGATCCCGAGGTCGAACCCATCCTCGATCTCGGCCCCCTGCGCGCCGAAATCGATGCTCTACAAGCTCAAGCTCCCGGCAATCAGTCACGAGGTAATAATAAGCCCGATGACGAGAATCCCTGATTACCAAAATTGCTTTGTCTGACCAGTGATCGGTGCGACTACGGCGCAAGCCGAGTCAATCAGTTCAACCGACCGCTCGAACACCTTTTCTTGCATCAGGATAACTCGTGGCCCACCCTACTTGCGATCGATGTCAAACCGAAGTCGATCTCGGACGAGAAATTCATTTCCATATCACCATCGAAATAGAAGCGGGCGGGTTCGTTGAATCCAATTCTTTCGATGAACCGTCCGATCATTTCGAACGACTGGAAGAAGTGCTCGCGAACGCTGATTCCACTTGCGATGCAGATTTCGAAGAAGCTTGGTTCCAAAGCAAACAGTACTTGCTTTGCCAACCGTGCTACCAAAAATATGTACGCAACCCTCTCGCAAAACCCAACTCCTGAAATGTCGAACCTGCCGCGATGAGCAACCTCCGAACTTACTTGTTGCCGTTCGCCACATCGCCCCTCACGCTACTGCTCGCATCGTCGCTTGTTGCATCGTTCCTTGTTGCATCCGCATCCGCTTGGGGCCCAATTGCACCACCCGCGCCATCTTCCTCCACGCCATCTTCTCCCACAACAGTATCTCCCACACCATCAACTCCAGCACAAGCTTCCAGCAATCCACCAATCCACCAACCTCGCGCCAGATTCGACGCGATTCACTCTCACACTTGGATTGACACCCTACCTATCCCTGGATTAAACGACTATCACCTGCTCTCCAGTCCATCGCGAGCGGCTTCAACACTTCGATCACTCGGATGGCATATCGATCTTCAATTGGAACCCTGGAGCCGCGAATCTCTTCAAGATGTCGATTTGATCGTCCTGAACCTCGTCTCAGCCGATCTTCCTCCTTTTCTAGTCTCCGAGATCCAAGCTATCGAAGCCTTCCTCAGGGAAGGTGGTGGAATGATCGTTATTACCGATCATACGAATTGTTATTTCCACCATCATGTTCTCGGCGCACTATTTGCCAATCTAGACATCACTCTTGCGAACGAAACGGCTTGTGAACGCGTTCCGATGAAACTCGCAAGCGGCAATGGATGGATTCGCATTGAATCCTTTAGCGATCACCCGATTGTGCAAGGTGTCCGCACCCTTGGAATCCAAACTGGTGGAGTTACAGATTCGCGATTCGGGGTAGCTTGGACAAGCCCACAAGGATGGGGTGATCTTGGCAGAGTTCCAAAGTACGGCGAAGGCCAAGATGTTGGGTTTTTCGGCGACTTTCAACAGCAGCCTCACGAGCGAGTCGGTCCACTTCCTGTCATTTCCGCAAAATCGATCGACAAGGGGCGAGTCGCGTTAATAGCGGACCAAAACGCGATTGGGAATATGTTCATTGGATACGCCGATAATCGGTTGATGTGGATTCAAGCCGCATATTGGGCAAGTTCACGGACGCGACCTCAGGCGGATGCAAATCAACCTGGGTTTGCAGTTGATCCTGATCGAACATTGATATGGTGTTTTGAACCGATT
>CAIJIZ010000197.1 GCA_903820735.1 uncultured Pirellula sp. | reverse complement strand
CATGGGCAATGGAGGATTCAAAGAAACTAGCACGTGGTGGTGTGGGGAGGGTGCCCGGCAACGGGCATCCTTACCCGATTTAGCAATCTTTTTGATTCTCAAAGACGCACGAGGCCCTGTGCTAGCGACGTCAGCATGTGAGTTGGTGCATCAGGGATAAACTCAAAACCTGGGAAGCCAGCCCAATCAAAAGCATGTCTAAGGTACGAAAGCAAAGTGAAACTGCCGTGCTGTCCGATCACTACGTTGTCAAACGCAGGTTGGGTACAAGCAATTGAAATTGGACCGTTACCACTGACGTTTGCCTTAGTTACGTCATCAGGCCCAATTTCAATTGAATAAAGGTTGTTCGACCCGTCCGCAGCCTGTTTGATAAGCCAAGCCACATCGACATGAATTACTAACGGATCGGTATACCACGGTTCGGTGTGCGTTGAATCTTGATCAAAGATTCCTACACAGGCAGATTGCGCCCAATCCGGATGCGACCCACAAAAATCAACGCTACCGACCTCAGTCAGCCAAGCCTCGAGTGCAATCGGAATATGAAAGCCTATAGCGGAAAGCTCTCGAAGTTGTATCGAGATATCATCTGCAGGCGGCGTGTATGGACGCCCATTGGCAAAGCGATAGCCTGATGCTGACAGACGGTCTACAAGAACTTCCACATTGTGACGGGCAAAAGCCATCACCTTTCTCGCTACGTTTAGTGCATCATCGCGAGCCTTTGCATGGATTGTCTGCGAGTAATAAACAGGCGCTTCGTTGGTGCCGTCCGGAAACCCCACTACGCGAATGGCATCGAAGAGGGTTGTCATGTTCTTGTTCACAGGTATTTTTGCCTCCGACGCAACTGCATCTGCGACAGCGAACCAGTGCCGTAACCGCGCCGCGACGAAAGATTTTCCATTTCAAAACCGCTTGACTTCGCCGCGCTGGTTCATGGCTTGGGTATGCCCGTCAAGGGCGTTGGTTTGTGGGGTTTAAGTCCACTGTGCAAGATAGGTATCTCTTGGAGATCAATATACCAAATGACCACTTCAAGGGGACAAGCACATGGTGAATGCTGGTGCAGAGGGGCGAACGAACTTGCTAATCTTCGTGGAACCGCCGCCGGACTCCTGTGCGTTGAACCAACGCGGCCGGACCCGCATGCTAGGTGGTGTGGGGAGGGTGCCCGGCAACGGGCATCCTTACCCGATTTATCGCTTTAGTACTTCAGTCTAACGGGTCCTTGCCATCGATCTTCACGACTGTTTTCCCGTCGCCGGGCCAAATTGAAATGGTCGGCTCTTTCGAATCTCGATGCCTAGCCACTCGCAGAGTTACAGGCTTCGAACTATATTCGTCGATCACTTCTATCGTCGTTCCGTTATTAACACTTATTTCGACGCCTTCGGGTTCGATATAGATCAGTAACGGCGTGGTGGACTTGTTCTCGATAAAGAAAGAATTATGGTTAGTCATCTTCTTTCTCCCTAGTTTTCACTGAAATGCAAGCGAACTATTTCGCGAATTTGGTGCGCGCGTGGCCCTGCACTTGGATTACTCGGGGTAAGGACTGACACCTCTTCGTAACCCTGTGCTAACCAATTCAAATAGGATTCAGTCCACCCGCGGTCTTCTAGCTCCTCACGAGTGAAATCATCTGGGTCTCGTGTTGGGACTCCGCCACCCCATCCGAAAAACTCTCCTTCTTCGGCAGGTGTGTGTCCGGCAAGCATAATACGGTCCCTTATGCCGATTTGCGTTAGTGTGGTCGGCGGCTCATACGTGTCTCCGGGTTGTGTTTTGGTTCAGCGTGAAATGGATTTCTGTCTGATCGGCGCTAATCGTACATGGGTAACGGTCACTAATTTGTTTTGAGATCTTCAAGATCCCAGCGTTTGGATTTATCGCATTCTCACCAGAATCGAAGGGAAGGAGTG
>CAIJIZ010000196.1 GCA_903820735.1 uncultured Pirellula sp. | reverse complement strand
GTCTTGGGTATGGCTTTTCAGGGGGCTTATCAAGCGACCGTCAGTCTTGCGAATATCCATGCGGTTCAAGGTTCCTTGGACGTTGACGTAGAACCGATCGATGCATTGACTCATGCACAGTACGGTCACTTCCGAATCGACCGGCCCTTGGGGCGGGGTGGCATGGGTGCGGTGTATCGTGCACTCGATACATCGTTGCAACGCTACGTTGCGGTCAAAGTGATGAGGCGCAGGGGAGAGAGCTTTTCAGGGCAAGTCGATGATATGCTCAGGGAGGCGGTAGCTCAAGCACGACTGAATCATCCGAATGTTGTCACTATCTACTACGTGGGGCGTCATGACGAAGAGCCTTTCCTGGCGATGGAGTTATTGCCCGGCCCGACGCTTGCCGAACGTATTAAACTCGAAGGGAATTTGCCGTACTCTGAAGCAATTGAGTATGCCAAGCAGATCGCTTCGGCTCTGAAACATGCTTCGTTGTTCGATCTGATTCATGCCGACATCAAGCCGGCGAACATCATCATGGCAGGGAAGGGGCGGGTGAAGCTATCCGATTTTGGATTGGCTCGAACTCGGAAAGCGGGTGAGGATTCTCCGGCCGCGACACTGGCGGGAACCCCTCAGTATGTCGCACCCGAACTGATTCGAGGTGAAGGGTTCAGTATTCAGTCGGACATGTATGCTTTGGGTATCACACTGTTCGAATTGGTATTCGGTCATCCGGCAATTGCGTTGATGGGTGAGTCGATTGAGCAGAAACTCGCTTCGCATCTTTCGGAGCCTGTTCAGTTTCCAAATCCTTGGCCGAACGCGATTCCACGTGAATTTCGAACGCTGATCGAAAAGTTGCTGGCGAAAAATCCGGCGGAGCGATTTTCGAGCTACGACGAATTGATCGATCAACTGCAAGTCATAGCGCCGGTGAGTACCACGCCGGCAGGTTTCGCTCCGCGTTTGATGGCTTACGTCGTCGATCAGATTTGTTTGTTGGCCGCAATTGCTCCCTTTGCAATTTCGATTTTTGCAATCCAAGGGACCGGTCGGAGTGGATTGAAGCTTTTGACTCCGATCATCGCGTTTGCGTCATTGATCGTTCCCGCATTGTATTTGCTAATGATTTATAAGGGATGGCGATCACCTGGTAGGTATTTGTTTCAGTTGCAGATTGTCGAGGAGCATGGATTACCCCCGAGGCGAGAGCAATTGGTGCCTCGAGAGGTTCTGCGCAATGCATTCGCTTGGCTATTTCCCCTTGCGCTGTACGTTTCTTTGCAGTCGGTTTCTATCTCGAAAGGGATTGAATATTCCCTGGTTGGACTTCTTGGGCTAAACTCCATAACGCTGTTCTTGCTAAGTCGGCGCAAGGCTCTGCACGATTATCTGTGTCACTCCCACGTGGTGCTCGCTACAGACAAACAGCTTGCCTAAAGGCAAACGGCAAACGGCAACCGCAGACGGACTGCTCTGTTTGCAGACAATATGCCACGGAGAGCTTCGGGCTGTCACCAAGCGTTTGTCTCCTGGAAACAATCAAACTTCGACCCATTGAATTGTCCTATATGCAATCCATTGAAGTATCCCTCGATCAACGCAGTTATCCGATCTTTATTGGAGTTCCAGAGGCGACGGGACTCGCGCTCGCTTGGCGATCTCGCATCTCGGATGCATCGAAATTCATCGTGATTGTCGACTCCCAGGTAATTGATATTGCTCGCTCCACAATTCAGGGACTTGGACTTCAAACCTCCGAGGTTGCAATGATCGAAGTACCCAGTGGGGAACCGAGCAAATCGGTTGAGCAGATGCATCGGCTTTGGAGTTGCATGGCAAGTCTCAGAGCGGATCGCAAGACGGTGATTGTGGCTGTGGGGGGTGGCGTGATCGGTGACTTAGCTGGATTTCTAGCTGCGACTTGGAACCGGGGTTTGCGATTTCTACAAGTACCTACGACTTTGTTGGCCATGGTCGACAGTAGCGTCGGCGGAAAGACTGGGATTAATCTGCCCGAAGCGAAAAACGTCGTTGGGGCATTTTGGCAACCCTCGCTGGTGTGGATTGATTTGCGGTCGATGAATTCATTGCCCGATCGGGAGTATCGAAGTGGGTTGGCCGAGGTTGTCAAATACGGAGTGATTCTCGATCAAGAGTTTTTCGATTGGTTGGAGTCGAATGCTGATGCGATTCTTCGGCGAGAGTCCAGCATTCTCGAGCATCTCGTCGTTCGATGTTGTGAGTTGAAGGCGCAGGTGGTAACTCAGGACGAGCATGAGACGACTGGCTTGCGTGCGGTCTTGAATTACGGTCATACTTTCGGGCATGCCATCGAAGCCCTTGCAAGCTACGGAACGTATCTGCACGGCGAAGCTATCTCGATTGGCATGACCATGGCAGGTAGGCTTGCGCTGGCACTAGGGCAATGGGACAGCGAATCGCTCAATCGGCAGACTCGTTTGCTCGAACGATTCGGACTTCCAGTGGGCCTTTCGCTCTCGGGTCAAGCACATGCGGCTAGCGATTCGCTTACACCGACGCGGATGCTTGATGCTATGCGGTTGGACAAGAAGACTTCGCATGGCAAATTGAATTTTATTTTGCCGACCAAGATCGGTCATGTCGCTTCGCGCGGTGATGTGGAAGCGGCGCTTATTGTCGAGGCGATTGAAGCTTGCCAGTTCTCTCGCTGAGCTAATAGCCAGTCGAGCCAAGCCTCTAATCCGTGACCTGTTTTCCCAGAGACCTCAAAGATTTTTATTCCTGGGCGGACCGCATAAAGGTTTGCGATAGCTGCATCGCGTTGGAATTCACAAGCTTGTGCGAGATCGATTTTGGTTAAGAGCACGGCATCGCAGGTGTTGAAAAGACCTGGATATTTCAGCGGTTTGTCTTCTCCTTCCGTTACCGAGAATAATCCGATTCTCAGGGATTCACCAAGGTCCCAACTTGTGGGACAGACCAGATTCCCCACATTCTCGATAAATAGGAAATCGACGTTTTTCGGGGAGAAGGAATCCCATTCTCGTTCGATCATGTCGGCTTCGAGGTGACAAAGGCCGTGGGTCATGATCTGGCGAACGGGGGCTCCGCTACGGCGTAGACGTTGTGCATCTCGGTCGGTCTCAAGATCTCCAACGATCGCCGCGACCCTCAAATTCTCTGTCGGGAATTTCGCTGGAAGTTCCTTGAGCGTTCGTTCCAGCCAAGTCGTCTTGCCGGAGCCTGGACTGCTGACCCAATTGGTCACAAAGACATTGTCTGATGCAAATTTTTGCCGCAATGTCCGCGCGAGGGTGTCGTTGGCTTTGAGGATCTTCGTACGAACTTGAAGAATCCGAGGAGCTTGGGTCTCACCGATTTTCATTGGGGGGGACGTTTCATTCATCTTCATGATGCTCGTTCTTGTTGTCGTGGGCTTCGTTGGGTGCTACGTCGCAATCATCGCTCTGTGGATACTCGATCCAATCAACCGACATTTCTTGAACGGAGTCGAGAATGCGTAGAGCCTCGTCGCACCAAGGGCAGATGGGGCTCTGGGCCGAGAGTTGGTTGCCCGCGGGGCTTTTAGGTGACTCGGGAGACTGCTGGCAAGTCTCACATAACCAGATCTCTTGCAGTCGTTCGATTACAAGGTGAGTGTTTTGCATCGGGGTATTTTGAACGACCCACTGGAAGCTGTTTCGAAGTGAGTCTTCGTGGACACAGCTCCAAGCACCAAGTCGAATTCCAATCGCGATCGGAACACTTTCTTGATTTTGACTTGTGGCTATCTTGAAAATCTCTTGAGCCAAGGACAGTTCATGCATTTTTGATCCGATGGGTTAGTGCTGTGCTATGATACCATGCACAGCTCACACCGAGTGGAACTAACACCGAGTGGAGCTAAGATCGAGTGAGCTTGGATTGAATTGAGCTGCGGTTGAGGTTGCCCTTCGGATCGGTCCGAAGGAGTAGCGGGTAACCAGGTGGCTTATACGGTACTAGCTGATACCGAGGCGGCTGATTTGGTCGCGGCGGATACGTAGTGGCAGATACAGTGGCTGCAGATACAGTTACAGTCGCGGCAGATTTAGGGGTGTTGAGCATGTGTTTGGCCGTACCAGGACGCATCTTAAGTGTTGAATCGTTATCGGGATTGCGGATGGGGGTGGTTGATTTCGGTGGCGTTACGCAAGAAGTTTGTCTTGAGTACACCCCTGAGGCTGGGGTTGGCGACTATGTAATCGTGCATGTGGGAATTGCGATTTCTAAGTTGGATCCGACCCGAGCGGCGGATAGCCTTTCGACATTCCAAGAGATTTCCGCCTTGCCCGGTAGGCCATAATGAGCGCATACAGTTCAGAAGATGTTCGGGATGTGGAAGCGTTGGCTCAGGGGATTCATCGCATTACCAAAGGGAATTGGACTGTGATGGAGGTTTGCGGTGGGCAGACTCACGCGATTCTCAAGAACGGGATTGATCAGCTATTACCCCCTGCGATCCGAATAGTTCATGGGCCAGGATGCCCCGTGTGTGTAACTTCTATGGAAGTACTCGATCGAGCTATGGAAATAGCGAGTCGCGACGATGTGGTTCTTTGTACTTATGGGGACATGTTGCGAGTTCCGGGTACGAAGACCGACTTGGCTCGCATTCGAAGTCAGGGTGGCAAGATACGTGTGATCCATTCACCTCTTGATGCTTGTAAAGTCGCGAGTGAGGAGCTGCGACTAGGGACGGGGCGGCAAGTGGTGTTGTTTGCGATTGGTTTTGAAACCACGGCACCCGCGACAGCGATGGCAGTGCGTGCTGCACACATGAAATCGCTCCCCAATTTTTCGGTACTGGTTTCACATGTGTTGGTGCCACCCGCCCTGCAGGCGATCTTGAGCGATCCTGACCATGGTATCGACGGGATCTTAGCAGCTGGTCACGTATGTGCCATTACGGGCTACGAAGCCTACGAAGGAATAGCAGACCAATATCGAACACCGATCGCAGTAACCGGTTTTTCGCCGGTTGACATTCTTCGCGGGATGCTCGCCGTGGTAACCGAGCTTGAGTCGTCGAAGGGTGATACCAGTCGCCATACGCGGGTGATCAACGCTTATTCGCAGGTTGTCGAACGCTGCGGGAATGTGGCTGCTCGAAGGGCATTAGACGAGGTCTTTGAGTGTTGCGATCAAGTCTGGCGCGGAATGGGGACATTGCCGCAAAGCGGGTTCAAACTTCGATCAAAGTATCAAGCGTTGGATGCGACTGAGCGGTTCGCATCGGAGACTAGTTCGATCGCTTGTCCTGCTCTGCCGACTATCCAGAGTCATTGCAGAGCCGCAGAGGTTTTAAAGGGAAAGATTCGCCCGACGCAATGTGAAGCATTTGGCAAAGAGTGCACGCCGGCATATCCACTGGGTGCTCCAATGGTTTCAAACGAAGGGGCTTGCGCAGCCTATTATCATCATCAATCCCGAAATGATCCTGACGTGTTAGGGGGATCGTCCCGATGACAAATTTTAACTTCGTTTGTCCCGTACCGGATCCGCTCGTCGATTTTGTAACTCAATCGCATGGAGCGGGGGGGAAGCTGTCTCAGGAGTTGATCGATAAGGTTTTTCTGCCAGCTTATGGCAATGCGATATTGGCAACCAAGTCCGACAGCGGTGAACTGGCTGTCCCTGCGAAGCCAGGTCGACTGGCGATGACTACGGATTCGTTTGTCGTTCGCCCACTTGTTTTTCCAGGTGGGGATTTAGGGTCGTTGGCGGTATTCGGTACGCTAAATGACTTGGCGGTTCAGGGGGCAGAACCGTTGGCATTAACGGCGGGTTGGATTATCGAGGAGGGGTTTGCGATCTGTGAGTTACATCGATTGGCTCAGTCGATGGGGGATGCGTTAAGGCGAAGCAACGTTCAGGTGATAGCCGCAGATACGAAGGTCGTAGAGCGTGGGCATGGGGATGGATGCTACCTTACAACCAGTGGAGTCGGGTGGATCCGCGATGGAATCATGATGAGGGGGGATCGTATACAGTCTGGCGATCGCATTCTGCTCAGCGGGACTATCGCAGAGCATGGAATGGCGGTGATGACCTATCGCAATGGGATGGAGTTCGCCCCGCCGCTGCAAAGCGACTGCGCATCGTTGTGGCCACTCGTAAAAAAACTGCTTGAGGAAGTCCCCGGCATTCGCGTTATGCGAGACCCTACGCGTGGAGGCATCGCTGCCAGTTTGAATGAGTTTGCAGAAGCATCAAAATGTTGTTTGCGCGTTTGGGAGGAAAAGGTACCTGTTCGTCCTCAAGTTCAACGAGCTTGTGAATTGCTTGGGATCGATCCTTGGGTGGTGGCCAACGAAGGTAAGCTGCTTGTGGTTGTCCCAAAGGACGATGCAGATCAAGTACTTCACATCATGCGATCGGATCCGCTTGGAGTCGAAGGGGCGATAATAGGCGAAGTGGATGCGACGCATCCGCGAAAAGTAATTGCTCAAACGCGGTTTGGCACCCATCGAATCGTGCCGATGCCAACGGGCGAGTTACTTCCGAGGATTTGCTAATCCGCCTGGGCTCTTTGTTAATGGGCTTGGGCTCAAGGAATCAGCAAGGGTTTGCCGGAGAGTTTTTGTAGTTCCAAGAGGAATGAATCTTTTTCTATCCAGGAGGAATCATCGTGATCTTTTGGGGACTTGATCGTGGTCGGGACGAGAGAAGCGGTTGCGGCGAGGGTTTGTGGGAGATCGAATTTGCGAAGGACTCCTAGGATGACAAAGCCGTCGAAGTAAGCGTTTCGATCGAGTTCTTCAAGAACCAATCGATTGATGCTGCGGTATTCCATCAGGGCTGCGTGCAATGCATGCGGTGCGAATAGAGCGTCTGCGTGGAGTGTGAGAGATGCGTCGGGATGTTGACTGCGTATACACGCAACGGCTTGGGCGATTCCTGCAACTTGACGGCCTTCGAGTGACCAACCGACCAATCCATAGGAACGTCTAATATGCAAAGCGGTATTGTCGGGAGCATTCCATAACCATGGTCCAGTCCCTTCAGGATAGACGAAGTAATGCACAAGAGCTTTATCTATTTTTCTCGTGATGTTTGACCAATTCGTCGGCTCTGTTTTGAAGGTGTCCCAAGCCTTCCAGGAAATTGTGTTGGCTACATCGACTGTTACAGGACTGTTTGGCGACGATTCGAGCGACTGGTGGATGATTTTCAAGATCGAGACTTTGGAGCTTGGGTGCACTGAGGCTTCGAATAGAGTCCCTTTCCAGTCGTTCGATGAATGTTCGCTTTGCAGTGTCCATTCAGGGGTTTGAGAAGCAGGGGGCATGAGAGTTGGGGAGTCAGAGTTTGAACTGCTTGGGGCAGTGACGTTTGATTTCGCATTAAGTGAGTCGGTGGAGAATTTCGGCAAGCGTCCATGTACCGACTGGATGATTTCGTCTCGAATGTTTTCGCGTTGGTTTTCCCAAGCGATTTGCGAGTTGGGAATCGATGTGTTTGCGAGTGGAACGAACCAGTCTTGGACGTCCGTAACACGTTGGTCGCCGGGTAATGATTCAAAGACTTTCAATTCGGATTTTTCGAATCGTGCAGTAGCGGCTTGTTCGATACGACGGCGCTGAAGCATCAGATGACGATCGAACCAGACGAAGCAACCAACTTGGAGTTCTTGAGTGTCTTGATGACCACCGGTGGTCCATTGGATTCCAAGTTGTTCTTTTGCATTGAATTGGTACAGATGTCGTACTTGTTGCTGCGTACGAAATACGCCATCGAGCGGAAAAATAGGGTCTTCGTCGGTATTCCCAATTAGCAGTGGGCGGGGGTAGATCAAAGCGGCGAGGGTCGAATAATCCCAGCCGTAGCGGTTGATAAGATACATGCAGTCGCAATGCCCACGGACACACTGATCGATCACATGATCTCGCAGGTCCGTAATGCCGGCTACTGGGATAACGACGCTGATGCGTGGATCGATGGCGGCTGCGTACCAACTGTAGGCACCTCCTCCACTTCGCCCAGTGATGCCGATTTTGGTCGCATCGACATCTTCTCGACTGATGAGGTAGTCAACGGCGCGGGATGCGTTCCAGGCTTCGACTCCCGCAGGGGTATATCCTCTTGAAGGCCAGTCCCAACGGTTATAGCGATGTAGTCCGTGGTGGATGCCTTCGATTTCCCCGAGTTGAATGGTGTCGATAGCAAGGGCGATGTATCCGTTTTCAGCGAGGAAAGCGGGGTGGTGTTGGTAATGG
>CAIJIZ010000195.1 GCA_903820735.1 uncultured Pirellula sp. | reverse complement strand
GAGCTTTTCGGATATCCTCGTGGGTGAAGTGTGGATTTGTTCCGGTCAATCGAACATGCAGTGGTCGGTTGCTCAGTCGAACGATCAGGACTTGGAGCGACTTGCCGCGAACTTCCCAAAAATCCGGATGATCAATTTCCCGCAGGTCGGGACGCAAGAGCCGGTATGGAGTCACGACGAACGCAAATGGATGGTGTGCAATCCCGAGAACACCCCCAAGTTCTCAGCGGTAGGTTATTTCTTTGCGCGTCAGATCCATCAAACGACCGGTGTACCCGTTGGGATGATCAACAACGCTTGGGGCGGATCGGCGTGTGAAGCTTGGGTGAATCTCGACGTACTGAAGTCAGATGGTCGGTTCAACAAGTTGGTTGATGATTGGAATCGAAACGCTGATGTATTCAAGTCGTTGAGCGAGAAGACGGATCGCAACAAGGACGAGGAAGCTCAGTTCAAGAACATGACAGGTCAGATGCGAGGCAATCAGCGGCCTGCGAACATTTACAATGGCGTATTAAAGAGCCACCTTGGATACGGCATTCGCGGCGCGATTTGGTATCAAGGGGAATCCAATGCGGGGCGAGCTTATCAGTACCGCGATTTGTTCCCATTGATGATTCAAAACTGGCGAAATGAATGGGGCCAAGGGGACTTCCCATTCTACTGGGTGCAGCTAGCGGATTTCAAAGCAGAAGCCAAGGAACCAGGTGAGAGCGATTGGGCTGAGTTGAGAGAAGCTCAAACGATGACCATGGATAAGCTTCCTCATACTGGCCAAGCCGTCATTATCGACATTGGGGAAGGCAAGGACATCCATCCCAAGAACAAAGTGGACGTTGGCCGACGGCTTGCACGATGGGCGCTCGCGAACGAATATGGCATTGCCGTCGATTATCAAAGTCCTCGCTATGGATCGCAGCAAGTCGATGGAGATGGAATTGTTTTGAGCTTCCAACATTTGCCGAATGGCTGGCGTCCGTTTGACGTCAACGAGCCAGTAGGTTTTACCGTAGCAGGTGAGGACAAGAAGTTTTATAAGGCCGAAGCGAAGATCATCGAGGGAGGAAAGGTTCGGGTTTCGAGTCCGAGCGTACCGAACCCGGTATCGGTTCGCTATGCTTGGGCTGACAATCCCGTGTGCAATATGTACAGTGCGGGTGGATTGCCCCTAACACCGTTCCGAACAGACGATTGGCCGGGAGTGACGGCAGGTCGCTAGTGGTTGTGGCGAGTGAGTTTTGTGTTTAGAGGGGAGCTTTAACGGGCCAGCAACGCGAGAGCGTTCAGGTGTTTTAGGCTCTCCTCGTCTTCTAGTTGCTCAACACGTAATCCTGCGGTCACTAGTGGGCCGCATCGTTCGAAATAAACATCGCGGTGGCAATTCAGCAGGATGCTCACCGCGAACCCTCGACGGGAAAGAGATTCGAGGGTAGCGATTCCGGCGGGATCGAATTGCTGTCCGATCACGATCAGCGAAAGCATCTTTGGTATACGGCTTTCGGTTTCTTGGATGAGTTCGTGCAATTGCAATCCATCCGTGCGTTCGAGTCGAGCGAGGAGGTGGTGGATTTCTTGGAAGTGTTCTGGGGTGCGGTTGGCACCGAGGATGATTGGGCGGAGTCGATCGCTGTTGGTTTTCATGTCGATATTCTTTGTCGCTTCTGTGCGATCGTCGAAGCGTTTTGATTCCTTTGAGGCTCGCACTCTTTCGGCGGCATCGCGACCGTTGGAAATCAATCCGAAGGGTTCCGAGTTCGAGTAGAGCCAGTGAGCGATAGAGGCGGCGGCGGTGACGGATAGATCCGATCGAATGGGTTCGTTATTTTGAGGGTTGGTGGCTTGGTGCATGTCGATCAGTAGCATGGCACCTTGAACGCTTGTCGGTTGAAATATTCGTGTGTGCAATTTCCCGGTGCGTGCGGTCGCTTTCCAGTGCACTCGATTCATCGGATCACCGGCTTGGTATTCTCTTAGGCCCACCATAAGGGTGGGGTCTTCGAGTACACGGTCATCGACTTTCAGTTCCCCCATTGGCCTTCGGCTGGCGAATTCGAGTCCTTCGAGTTCTACGAGTTTGGGGAGTACGGTGACATGTTGGGGTTCGCAAGCGATCCGAAAGCTACGGTAGAGCCCTAGTAAATCGCCAGTTTCGAGGAGTGTAGGGCCGATTTGGTAGTATCCTCGGCGTTGCAGAAGCATCGAGTAGGTTTTCAGGTAGGTTCGTCGAGCGGCGATCCACTGCAATCGGGCAGGAAGCAAAAGAAGTTTAAGGGCGATAGGTGGGGACTGCGTATCTCGCTTAGCGATGCGGTCTTCGACGAGCATCCATGGAATAACGAACCCGGAGCGATTCTCCAGCTTCAATCCCACGGACAGGGTTTGATCGATTTGCATGGTGAGCGAAGGGATTTCTCGTGTAATGCTAACCGCATCGATCCAGCGATCCGAGAGGTATCGAGAGAGTTGCATGACGATCAGAAACGTGCATGCGCCCAGAGAGAAGAAGTTTGCGCCGGTAAGGAATCCCAGGAGCAGGATCAGGGTGATAAGCGGAACGATGGCCATAGCTTATCGTCCCGATTCTTCCAGCGTTGGGACTGCTATTTCGGAGAGGATGTCTTCGAGGATCGCCTGCGAGGTCCGTTTGCGCAATCGGGCTTCGGGACGCAGGATTAGTCGGTGGCTGAGGACAGGTTGCAGAATTTTTTTGACATCATCAGGTTGTACGAAGGCTCTGCCGCGGATGGCCGCCATGGCTTGAGCTGCACGGAATAGCGCGATCGAAGACCTTGGTCCGGCACCGAGAGCTAGTTCAGCGTGGGATCGGGTTTCGTGGATGATTTGAAGAAGGTACATACGGACTTTGGGATCCACGTAGACCTTGCGTACGGTTTGTTGAGCTTCGAGTAATTCTTCGATGGAAACGACAGGTTCTAGGGAATCGATTGGGTGAGATGTTTCCAGCAATTGCAGCATCCGCAATTCCTCTTCAAGTGACGGGTAGCCGAGAGTGAATTTCATGAAGAAGCGGTCGAGTTGTGCTTCGGGTAAGGGAAAGGTGCCTTCGTGATCCACGGGGTTTTGGGTAGCGATGACGAGGAATGGGGGTGGGAGTCGATGGGTATGACCATCGACTGTCACGCAGCCTTCAGCCATGGCTTCGAGCAATGCGGATTGTGCTCTAGGGGTGGTACGATTGATTTCGTCAGCCAGTAGGATATTGGCGAACACGGGTCCTTTTCGAAATTCGAATTCCGAGGTTTTTTGGTTGAAGATCGAAGAGCCAGTGATGTCGCCGGGTAGCAAGTCTGGGGTGCATTGGATTCGTTTGAATCTACCGCCGACGCTTGCGGCAAGTGCTCGAGCGAGCATAGTTTTTGCGACGCCTGGCACATCTTCGAGAAGGATGTGTCCTCCGGAGAACCAGGATACGAGCGAGAGGACGAGTTGCATCCGTTTTCCGACGATGCATTTTTCGACGTTGGTAATGATCTTGCGAGAAGTCTCGTGAACGGCTGTCGACATGGGGGGGGACCTAAGGAAATCCGCAGCGAGTAGCGAGGAGAATCGGAGGCGATTGCAGGTGTTGCGCTTGATATTCTAATCGATTTTCGCGTGAGGTGGTCCTTTACGTGGTGCGGTCCTCCTGGGCCGCGCTCACGAGCGCAGCGAGGCGTCTTTGCGCGTGGGATGCGCGGACAAAGGCTCACGCAAAGAAGCAAAGACGCAAAGAAAGAAGTTCCCTTGTTGGTAGTCCAAGAGAAAGAATTCCTCATCAATTCGTTACTCCCCTTCTCCTCCCAGGGGAGGAGCATTGGCACCAAGTTAAGGAAGAAAACTGGTGTTT
>CAIJIZ010000194.1 GCA_903820735.1 uncultured Pirellula sp. | reverse complement strand
GGATGTCTCAAATAAATGCTCACGCAACGATTCCAGGGTAGATGTCATCGGATTCTTTTCCAGTCAACGGATCTGCTAAGTAACTACTTACCATCGTAACAAAAAGAACCTATCCCTGCCCCTGCCCCCTCTCACCTCTGAATCTCCTTCCCTCCCCCCCCTGAATCTCCTTCCCTCTGTGCCTCTGTGCCTCTGTGTTTCAAAAAGTGCCCCTTTGTTTCAAAAAGTGCCCCTTTGTTTCAAAAAGTGCCCCTGTGTTTCAAAAAACCTCATGTGTTAGATACAATAGCAATCCTCGGCACCGAAATCACTCCTCCACCACATGCCCCTGTTGTCAGATGCTAACTACCTTAAAGCAATTCGTGAAACCTACCGTAGACTACTGGTTGTACTTGTTAGGTTACCGCCCTTGCCTGACTAGTGCCTTTACGATCGATTCTACCCCGCGATCGAACGTCCTCAAACTCATCGAAAGTCTACATCCTGTTGGTACAAGTAAGCCGCTGATTCGACTCGGACCCAAGGACGGAGATGGCGGATATCTTATTCCCGATGATCTAAACGGAATTGCAGCATGCTTTTCACCCGGTGTCAGTAACGTTTCGGGGTTTGAAAAAGACTGTGCGGAATTAGGGATGAAGGTCTTTATGGCTGACCATTCCGTCGAGGCTCCCGCTGACCATCACCAAAACTTCCACTTCATCAAAAAATTTGTAGGGGGTACTACTAATGGCAAGTATGTAACTCTCGATGATTGGGTCTGTGACACGGCGCCAAACGCAGCGGGCGACCTGATGCTTCAAATGGACATTGAAGGACAGGAATACGAGACACTCTTTTCCACCTCGGACGAACTGCTGAAACGCTTTAGGATTATCGCAATTGAATTCCATAACCTTGATCAGTTCTGGAATCTTCCTTTCTTCCAAATCGCATCACGCGCATTTGAAAAAATTCTTCAGACTCACGTTTGCGTTCATCTTCATCCGAACAACTGCTGTGGATCGGTCAAAAAGGATGGCCTAGAGATCCCCAGAATCATGGAGTTTACATTCTTGCGACGAGATCGCATCCAAGCGGAGATCAAACCATATCTTTTGCCGAATCCTCTCGACCGAGACAACACCAAAATGAAATCACTCAAGCTACCTGAGTGCTGGTACCGGCATCCAGAATGACCGAGTACAGCATCAAGCGACTTTCCAACAACGCAGCTGAAACCTTCACAGCACCAAACTTATTCGCCAAAACACCGGGCGATATTTGAGAAACACGGAAGCCACATGAGCCATTCGAAAAGCCAGTCGATTTTTCTACGCATTACTAAGTACTTGCCCCAACCCATTGCCCGTTCACTCGACCGTTTAAGCCCTGGACTCTTGCTGCGGTTGACCTTTGGGATAAGAGAGCAATTCCCTGACGATATCTTTGTTGTCTCCTACCCTCGATCTGGTAATACCTGGACACGCTACATCCTGGCGTACCTGAAAGCCGGCGTTCAACAGCCATTAACCTCGGAAGATGTCGGTTTATTCGCACCCGACATATACCATCACCTGCCTGTAACTAACGCCGCAACATCCAAGCGGGTTATTAAGACCCACGAGGCATTTTTACATCTCTACCCACGTGTAATCTTCATTCACCGCGATCCTCGCGAAGCCTTGGTATCCTATTGGCACTATGCACTTCGAACAAAAGTTTTCGAAGGATCCTTCTCCGAATTTCTTCATAGCCCCATTCCAAATCAACACGGAAGTTGGAAAAAAACGATGCTTGCTATGCAGAGCAAAATAGTGAAAGACCCGCAAAATATCTTTGTGATTCGTTACGACCAGCTTCAAAACGAATTCCACAATACCGTTGCAAAAATGGTTCAATGGAGCGGCATCGGTAATAACGTTGACATTGATGCGGTTTACCAACTTACTACGATGGAGTCGATGGCCACAAGCGACAATGGATGCGACTCGATTTTCCGCAGAAAAAGCGGTGAGAGCTTTTTTGTAGATCGTGGAAAGGGATCGGATTGGCGAAACGTTTGGACTGCGACAGACTTAGACTGGCTTGCCAAAGACCGTGAAATGATTTCGATCATGGAGCAAAACGGGTACATCTAAGTCAATTAACTTAATTCAAATAACTCAATACTCGTATCTGTATCTATCCAGGATCGTAGTTAATTGCTGATTCAACGCTTCGATGGTTTCGGGTAGAAGCTTCTTTCGAAAGCCCGACGGAAGACCAGACCTTTTGTGACTTTGGACGTCTTCACTCTGCTTGGGCCGAGATTCACGATACATCAGGTCGATCGTCCGCCCTCGCAATGGCAGAAAACGGCATAGTCTCTCAGTGAAGAGATCAAAATCCTCGACAAGATCCTCATATCGCAGCACGATTCGTTCCCGGCAATGAGCCTGAGCAAAATCAAGCCTTTCAAAAGACTCGATCAGCGTGCTTACTCTTCCAAGAACATATTCATCCAACGTGATTTTCTGGATTTCCTGACGCTGATTTTCCTGCAACAGGCGAAGCTCTGGATTCTTGCTTAAGGTGTGACTGAAACCAAAGGAATAATACTGGGATGTCAGAATAGCCCGAGGATCTCGAACTAAAAATACCGCTCGCTTGGAACTCAGGAAATCAGGCTCAATGACTCGCCCATGTAGGAGATCTTCCATTGGATTATCATCAACCTTGTGCGTAACCCGAATTGGTCCATAGACGCACCCTTGATCTTCAAAAGAAAGGGGTTTGGAGCTGTCGACTTTTCCGTCAGAGATCGCTTGCTCGACGTTCACTCCCTTCAGCCCAATAACTTGCTTGAGAACCAGCGAATCGAAAAGCGTACTTGCACATTTGTGAAATGTGAAGAAATAGACAGACTCAGGCCGACGACTTGTGGGGGTCAATGCCGTCGAAAGGGAATGCTGATAATTTCGGAGGACCCGAGAGTATTGCTTGAGCGGAATCCTTGGACCTCGCTTCGATTTCATTGCTCCAGAACTTTTAATCGTACTTCCAGTAGATACCCCTTGGTTCTCTGCCAACTCTGGAGTTGGACCATGGGTAGCGGACTGAAAAATTATGCGCATGTTCGAAGCAGCTAAACGCCCAAGTGAGCTTTTAGCTACCAACACTGGTGCCCTATCATCGAATGTGATCGATTGCACCATCGGTGCAATCGATGAAGGAATCGAAGGATGGTAAGCTTCGGTTCGCAATGCATTGAGCCAACTCTGGGCGTGAACCGATGACTGAAGTGGAAGCATCGCTCGTTGAAATGTCGTTTTTGCTGCTCGACCAACTCGGCAGTAATGCTTCCAACTCCACTGGAATTCATGAACATCATGCTCGAACCAACGCGCATCGAGCAATCGAGTCTGCGCGCCATACGCGCAGAGTGCTAACGGAAGATAGTGATCCCACCAAGGCAATCCGATCGCTAATGCAGGCGAGAGCGCTTTGACGATTCGCTTGATCCAAGAACTGTGGAAAGCGAAAAAATCGATTCCAAATCCGTGGGTGTTGGATTGTCGAGATCCATCTGGAAGATGCGTGATATCGCTCCTTTGACCAATCAGAAATTCCGATTCATCCAGCGATGCAATCCGCGCCGCTAAAGCCTTGTCAGCAGATGGTGCAATGCGAATATCGGCGTTGATGATCGCTACCGGAGCATCGACCGAGTGCGAATAGATTGCTTCCAGGAAATCTCGAATCGGACATAGCGGAGCAGACGTTCGCACCCGCATCTCGGGGGTGATTACGACCGGTTCGACTCCATGGTGTCGCAATACGTCCGGCAGAGCGGGTTGCCGCTGAATCTCATCGACCAAGTGGATTGAAACAGGTTCGAAACCAGCGTTTAGCCACGATTCAATCACGCCAACTTGCGCAGTCCCCTGTGACGTCGGTTTTAATTCCACGCCGCGCAAGCGTGGTGGGATGGAAGTGAATAAACGTGGTTTCATCGCTTTCCAATCCCGTCTTGCACGTCGCGATTCGATTGCAGTTCGCTCGTACGCTTTAAATATTTAGGTTGCATCAACCCGCTTCGCTCGCTTGCCCAGCCCGTAAGTCGCCGGATAAATTGCTTGAGAAATCGAAACGAATTCGGCACTGCTTTCAAACCATCGCGAGTCAACTTCCAACGCGCATCACTTGTACTATACAGATACAAGTAACACCCAAATCCAGCAAGCTTCTGGTTATGAATCGCATCCGGGCCACGATAAGCTTCCTTGCGACCACCAGGTAAATGCCCGTAATCATGATTCTGATGAATGGGGTCTAAGACATCCGTCGCATCAATGACCTTTGCACCACTTTTTAGAGCGTGCCAAACCATCCAATTGTCATACCTTGCTCGTCCAACACGAAACGGCGGCATCGAACGATAGAGCTCTCTAGAGAAGATGAAGTAATCGAGTGCGAAAGGTCCTCGCGAGACGCCTTCACCCAAAGATTCCCGCCAATGCGGGTTCGAGAAGTCAATCAAACTCGGGACTTGCAAGTCCATCGACTCACCGACCACCAAGAATGGAGCAGGTAACTCGATCAACGATGCTATGCTTCCCTTGAAAATGATGTCGGAATTTACAAAGCACAGCAATGGCATCGTAGACAACTCCGACGCACGTTGAAACATCCCATCCAACAGCGGTGCTCCATGCTCGGAACGCTGCAACTCAGACACGTGCACAACACCCAAGTCACTTGCCGCTTGTGCCGTGCCTTCCTCACTCCCAAAGAGAATAACCTGACAATTTGGCACTAACTGTTGCCAACTGCGAATTGCATTTCGCTGGATAATTCCGGTATGCCCAACAAATGGCTTGGGTACTGTAAAGATGGTCAACAAAATGAACTCACACTCGCGAATCGCTACACTAAATCTCAAAACCGGTCCCCAAAAACCAGCATTGAACCACGTTTACAGTTGTAAGAATCCTACCACAGGCAATAGGGAAAGCAATCATTAGGATATCCCCGAAAGTGGCTATCGGCACCGTTAAAACGCATATTTGCCCATTAAAATTGCTGACTTTCGCAACGGCGACTCAAGCGTCTTTGGGAGAGGATTTCGGGCGGTGATCTCAGCATAGAAAAGCTTACCACTTACTCCACCACGTCACCCTTTCGTGCGAAGCCAAGGCAAACCCCTTCACGCACAAGCAAGTTGAGAATAGATTTTTGAGGTTCAACGCTGCCAGCTCGCTCAAACCACTAAGAAGTGCAAGCCAGCAAGCACTGCAACCCACTAGGCCTTGAGCAATTCTGTGCACACCTTGCCGTGCACATCCGTCAGCCGAAAATCACGACCTTGATAGCGATAAGTCAACCTCTCATGGTCAAACCCTAAGCAATGCAAAAGCGTGGCTTGCAAGTCATGAATATGAACAGGCTGCTCAAGAATGTTGTAGCCGTAGTCGTCTGTCTGTCCGATATTCGTACCCGGCTTGAACCCTCCGCCAGCCATCCACATCGAAAAACACCTGCCGTGATGGTCTCGTCCGTAGTCGTCTTGTAAGGAACCCTGACTGTAAACAGTCCGTCCAAACTCCCCACCCCAAATGACTATGGTGTCATCGAGCAAGCCGCGTTCTTTTAAGTCCTTGACCAGCGCCGCTTGAGGCTGATCGATGTCCTTGCATTGCTTAGGAATGTTCGACGGTAAATTCCCGTGGTTATCCCAACCGCGATGGTACAACTGGACGAATCGGACCCCTCGCTCAACCATACGTCGTGCAAGCAGACAATTCGCGGCAAACGTACCGGGTTTCTTCGCATCAGGGCCGTAGAGCTCAAACGTATTCTCCGTTTCGTCTGACAAATCGGTCAAATCAGGAACGGAACTCTGCATGCGAAACGCCATCTCGTATTGCGCGATTCGCGCCGCAATTTCCGGATCTCCCTCGCGTTCAAACTCAAGCTTGTTGAGGGTCTGCAACCGATCAAGCATGTCACGTCGCATGGAGCGTCGCAGCCCCGGTGGATCGTTCAAATACAACACGGCTTCCGTTCCGCTACGAAACTTAACTCCCTGATGACTCGAAGGTAAAAAACCACTTCCCCACAGCCGATCGAGCAAGCCTTGGTTCGCATCCCTTCCTGTCCCATGAGAGATCATGACCACGAATGCAGGCAAGTCTTCTGCTTCACTCCCCAAACCATAACTGAGCCACGAGCCAATCGATGGACGACCTGGCTGCTGGGAACCTGTCTGTATAAACGTAATGGCCGGATCGTGATTGATTGCTTCGGTATACATCGAACGCACAACGCATAAATCGTCCGCGACCCCTGCCGTATAAGGAAGCAATTCCGAGAACCAACCCCCATTGCTTCCAGCTTGCTGAAATGAGAATTTGGGTGCAACCACAGGAAAACTCTTTTGCCCCGAAGTCATTCCGGTCAATCGTTGTCCATTGCGAATGCTGTCCGGAAGCTCCGTGCCGTGGAGCTCCTTGAGCTTCGGCTTGTAATCGAGGAGCTCCAACTGCGAAGGCCCCCCAGACTGGAACAAATAGATCACTCGCTTCGCTTTAGGTTCAAAATGCGGCTCTCGCTCTCCCTGCGAACCCTCAGCCGCCAGTCCCTTTCCCAAAAGGCTTGCTGCGGCAATGCCTCCTAGCGAACCGGTACGCAGAAATGCGCGTCGAAGCAACTGCTCAGCCGTTGAAACATGTATAGCTGAAGCGTGTGGCTGCGAATCTGAACGAAACGACAACATGATGTCTTACTTTCAATATTTGGTGATGGTCTCGTCCAAGTTTAGGATCGTACTGCAAACCAGTGTCCAGACCGCCAGTTCGCTCTCGAGTAAGTCAGTGGGGACCGGGAGTGTGCCTACATGAAGGAACTCCGTTGCTCGTTTCGGTTCCTTGAACTCGCTTCGGGCGACTTCAAGCAGTGAAATCCACTGAGGAATCTCTTCTGGTCTCGGTTGTCGAACAAGTGCTTTGCTAATCGCAAACTGCAATTTGGCCAGGTCGTTCTCTCCACCATTGCGAAGTACATCAGCAGCGTAGGCGCGGGCTGCTTCGAGGTACGTAGGATCATTGAGCAACACAAGGGCTTGCAACGGTGTGTTCGTACGCGACCGTCGCGCGACGCACACTTCCCTATTGGGGGCATCGAAAGTCACCATCGATGGAGGAGGACAAGTACGTTTCCAGAAAGTATACAAACCGCGTCGATAGAGGTTTTCTCCCTGATCAGCGACATACTTTCCACGTCGTTCAACCGTCACGTCTTCCCACAACCCATCTGGTTGGTATGGCTTAACACTCGGTCCGCCAACTTTGGCGACGAGAAGACCACTTATTGCCAAAGCATTATCTCGGATAGTCTCCGCCGAGAGCCTATGGCGAGGACCTCTCGCAAAAAATCGATTCTCGGGGTCTTTCGATGCAAGTTCGTTGCTCAGACGCGATTGCTGCTGATATGTGTTCGAGAGGACGATCCCTCGAAGCATCGTCTTGACGTCCCAACCCTGCTTGATAAAGGCGTCGGCGAGTTGATCAAGAAGTTCCCGATGGAGAGGCAATTCACCAGTTCCTCCAAAGTCTTCAGAGGTTCGAACCAATCCGACACCAAAACATTGCTCCCAAAGCCGATTAACCGCAACTCTCGCTGTCAATGGATTGCGAGGGTGGGTAAGCCATTCTGCAAGATCTAGCCGCGTTGCAACGCGTTCCCCCCCCTCGATCTTGAGGATCTCCGGTATGTCTGTATCGACCTTCTCTGTTGGTTGGTCGTATTGACCTCGCTTGAGTATAAATGTTTCCCGAGCAGGATTCATTTCCTGCAGTACCATCACCGCTGGAGCTGCTTGGTCGATCTGACCTAACTTCTTCCTCTCCTGCTCAAGTGACCTCAGCAATTCTTGATGCGAAGGGTCCGCTATCTCTCGTGCCCAACGCTTCACAGTTTCCGTTTGTTCAGATGTCCATTCCGACCACGCACCGCGCACCCAATTCAATTCAAGTTTCGGATTCTCGGAGTTCGCAAGCTGCGTGATCGCCTCGGCGGATAGCTTACCATCGAAGATCCGAAACTCATCGATAAGGCCTTGATATGGCAAGGAGGTTTGCCGAAGCCCAAGACGGAAGGGTTGCTCGTTATCAATCGTACCGGTAAGCGCATCGTTCGGAACATCGAAAGGAGTTAGCTTCCCATCGATATAGATTTTGATTCCAGCAGCTTTCTTTGTGCCATCATAAGTCAATGCAACGTGATGCCACTCGTTGGGCGGAATCGCATGCTGTGAACTGACTTTGATCGCATTACCTGGCCATTGATCCACAAGATGGACTTCGATCTTGCCGTTGACCACAAGCATATCGTAGCCCCGATGCTGCTTTGATTCGTCCATCTTCGAGAGAATGGCCATGGTGCCTTGGGCATTCGGATGAATCCACACACTTATCGAAAAAGGACTGCTCGCATCGAGTTTTCCAATAGTATCACTTATCAAATGACGGCCTTCACTCAACTGTGCTGCTTTACCGGTCTTGCCGCTGGCCAAAACGAGATCATTCGGATTCTTCCACAACGATTCACCAGCCCCCACTTTGCCAGAAACTACTTTGCCGTCACCCGATGGCTTTGCGTCTTGCGCTGAAGCGTTAGCCTCATCATCAAACCCATCGCGTACTACTTCCTTAGCCCCAAGCGTTCGCTGTAAATCTAGATCTGTCTGTTTTTCAAGCCATGAACTCCATGTAGCCGGCAGTTGTTTTTCTCGAAGCTCAACTTCCGATTCAATCCTTGAGATTTCTTTGCGTATCAATTCAGCTTCGGCTTGCTGCTCTTTCGTAG
>CAIJIZ010000193.1 GCA_903820735.1 uncultured Pirellula sp. | reverse complement strand
GGGATCGCGATGCGAGTTCCTGTGGCTACCGGTTCCGTGGTCGACTTGACCGCGAACCTCAAGAAGGAAGCGACCGTAGCGGACATCAACGCAGCCATGAAGGCAGCAGCTAACGGCCCGCTCAAGGGTGTATTGTGCTACACCGAAGACCCGATTGTATCGAGCGATATCATCGATGATCCGCATAGCAGCATCTTCGCTGCCGACTTTACCCAAGTCCTCGGAGACAAAGGTAAGTTGGTCAAGGTCGTATCGTGGTACGACAACGAATGGGGTTACAGCTGCCGAACCGCAGACTTGTGCGCTCGATTGGCCAAGTACCTCTAATTCCTAATTTGGGATTAAGAAACTGAAATCAACTTAGAGCCGCTGGGTGTCCATGAAGGAACTCAGCGGTTTTTTCGTTGAATAGCACGACTTGAAACCAGACCCGAAACCTTTAAAAACATTGGTTTTTCATTCGGACCGTAAACTTTTTGAGAAATCTTGCGGAATTCCTGACTGGAAAGTGTCAGCAGGTGGATCGAAAGGTTATTGATATTATGGAAGGCGTCATCGTTTGACGTCTTCCAGGGCGCAACACGGAGCACACAGAGAGAGAGTTTGTCCTTGGGACTTGTCCCGAGACGAATTCTGTGGCTCCGTGTATTTTTTTGCGCCGACTGAAAAAATCGCCCGGTTCGCTTTGCTTCGCAGGGTTTTCCGCTATGCAAAGCTCAATGTCAGGCGACGCTGAGCACACAGAGAAATGGCAGTGTAGGGGTATCTGCAGCCAATTGCAAATTTTTTCTCAGTGAAAACTTTGAAAAAAAATCACGCCGTGTGTAAACCGCAGTTTATCCTATGATTTCCCGTTTACGGTGGACGTAGTCCCAAAGAACGAAACGGTCGAGGTTGTTGCCGCTTGTAAAGAAGACGCGGCCTTTGGTTTGTTCTGCCATTCGATGCGCAAAGCGGATGTCTTCTTCGGACTGTGACCAGCTCGGTACCAGGAACAGATTGATGGTGATTCCTGCTTGACCGCACAGCATCGCTTCTCGCATGGTTTGCTGCTCAGTACGTGGGTCGGGTGGATAAAGCAAGAAAAGCATGGAGTCTTCGAAGTGGGCTGTGGGAAGCCCATCGGTAATCAACACGATTTGTTTGTTAGGTGTATCGACGGTGGCTAAGTTTTGCCGAGCAAGCTTCAGCGCGTGTTGAATGTTGGTAAAGTGCGGCGGCACGTCTGATTCGCCGATGCGCTCATCGCTCATATCGGCCTTTAATCGCACAACCGGATTGTGGATCGTTACCGGTTTGGGCATCACATCGATGATTTCCCCAGGTGCCCTTAGTTTGGCAAAGGAATACATCTCAATGAATCGTAAAAAGTCTCCTGGATATTCACTGTTGATGAGCCCTTGTAGGGCCAGTGCCATCCGCTTGACGTTCATATACTGTCCGTCGTGCCGCATCGATCCACTCATGTCCATGACGACTACCGTGGCACATTTCGGACTGTTTCTAGTCCGGAATACTTCGATGTCATCCGATCGAAGTCGAACGGGGCGTTCGTCGGGTCGCCTAAGCATCGCATTTGTGACGCTTTGAACGACATCCATGTTGGCGATCGAGTCTCCGAACTCGTATTGCTTGGTCGACGGAAGTTCGACGCTTCCCTCGCCATCGATTCGGCCACCATGTCGGCCGGACCGCGAAGCTTGCAAATCG
This sequence comes from uncultured Pirellula sp., assembly GCA_903820735.1. Lineage (GTDB taxonomy): Bacteria > Planctomycetota > Planctomycetia > Pirellulales > Pirellulaceae > JBKCUI01. The sequence continues at coordinate 2,512 of CAIJIZ010000193.1, read as the reverse complement.
GAAAAGATTCGTTCGAGCAATTTCGCTTGAAACGTTTTGTATGCCTTCGGGGTCAATCGGAACGCACCAGATTCGCTTCGATCAAGCCCTTGTCGTTCGGCAAGTTCTCGGACGACATTGCGAATTTGCTCGCGAATCTCGTCGAGTGCGTTCAGATCCCCAGGAGGAGCGAACTTCGACAAGGCTTCCATGTCGATGAGTCCGATTTGGGCGGTTTTGGCGGCTTCCTCAAGCTGTTTTAATAGCTCGTCGATTTCCTCAAGCTCTTTTTTCAGCTCGATGGCGGCAGGAATATCGACCTTTTGGCGTCCCGTAAATGCATATTGGCTTAGCAAATCGTCGATCTGATAGCGATCCGAAAGGGCTTCCATCGTCTTCAAAACCGACTGCGCAAAGTCTTGGTCGCCTCGATCGGCTTGGTACCAGAGTTGTTCAAGCAGATAAATCTGAGATTGGCGAACCGCACGATCGAAAAGACTTTGGAATTTCGCAGGGGGCCGCGTTCTTTTCGCGATCTTCTCGAAGCGATCGCTGGCTTTTTTGTCGAGTCCATCGACTTGATAGGTCTCGAGTATCTTCCGTTTTCGCTCTTCGAGCATCATCCGAAGATGGTCTAGGCTTGGTCCAAGCCCTGCGATTTGGCTCGGATCAAGCTCGATGGCTCTCGCGAGTTCTTCTTCCGTCAATTCCCGGTAGCTACCGTAGGCCAAGGCGTGTTCGAAGGCCCCGGAGACGAGGTCTGGGGGAGGCTCTGCCAGCGGACTAGGAAATTCCGTTGGATTGTACTTTTGATAGACGTGGATAATTCCGCCGATGTCTTTTCTGCGTTGGCTCATGCCCTCATTGTACGCGCGCTGTCCAGATCTGTAGCCAACTAGATCCTTTTGGCCTCGCATTCCAGTAGATTTCCAGGGAAGTCCCCCGAAGGAATTGAACCGGACCGACGAGTTCGTCCCAAGGACAGTGTGCATCTTCGGAAGGCCAGCCATCAACGGCAAAAACTTGTAACGATTGCAGGTCGATCAAGTACAAAGCATCGCCGAGGATCAGGCTCATCAATCGACCTGAAGGATCGATTGCGGGTGGGCGTGTGACGGACATTCCTGCCGGACTCATCGGTTGAACTTCGCCACTGAGGGTGCTGATCCGCACTGCTCTTACGCAGTTCGCCGAATCTCGGAAGAGGGAGTAGATCCACTTTCCGCATGTGGAAGCGGTCAGCCAATGCCGTGGTCCTTGAATCCCCCGCATGCCAGGGTCGGGGTGAAGTAACTCCGGAGATACCTGATCACTGTAGGTTAACTGCCGAAGGGTGATGCCCGGTGGTGGTTGCAATCGACCCGAGAGTGGATCCGTCGGCGTAAAGCCATGCAGTTGTTCCGGCCAATCCCCTGCATCTTGCGGAAGTTCTGCCAGGAACACCTCGTCGATGCTCGGGTGTGTTGAGGTCGGTGGAATTCGACCGATAAAAGCCAGCCGAGGAGGAACGGAGATCGAAGATTCGTTCGGAACCCAGCACTCTTCACGAGCTGAAATCGGATGGACCGGGTCGAGCACTAGCGTTGCCCATCCGGCACCATGCGACCACTCTTCGTGCAATGCCTGAGTTGCAGTTGGAGAATTCTCCGATTTGTCGAGTGAGGATTTGCAAACGGCTGGGGGCTTGAGCAATGCGATTCCCACCGTACGGCGGTCTATTTGCCCATCTCGATTCGCGATAACCGCATCGTTGTAAGTAAAGCTGACCCACTTGCCATCGGGAGAAAAGCTATGTGCGTGGGTGCCACCTCGCAGAGTACCCCACGGTACATTTTCGGCGAGCGCGCGATTTTCCAACGGCCAAACCTTGCGGGGCATCTGGTTCGATGAGCAGGTTGTTTCAGACAAAAAATCTGACGAGTATGCCTGCGAGGATTCGGAGGAAGATGCTTTAGGCATTTTTGGCATCTTTGTAAGATCGATATCGAGCAGTCCGCCGAATCGACGTGTCATCGAATACGGATTCGCTTCGTTGCAACTGAATAGTCCATGAATAAACAACGCAGTGGAGCGAAGTGGATGGCATACTGCGGCCGCGACCCCCGGGCCGTGCGGGCTATTGCTTGCGGTATCATAAAGTACGTGGATGGACTCATCCCTCAAATCAACCGCTTCGATCCGACTGGTCTTGGCAATGTCCGGATCAAGATTACGTGTGTCGTAGAGAAGTGTCTGTGAACCGCATAACTGAGATTGGCGATGGTTTAGGAAGTGTCCATACGACCCAATGGTCCGTTGCTTCAGGTCGACCAAGGACATGCGGAGAGGTAGCTGCGGAGATCTCACTGAATTGAGCCTATCGGAGCAGGGTAATGCATTGAACCCGAGTAATTCATGCCGAGTAATTCATGCCGAACAATTCACGCCGAATTCGCTACGCTGAATGCTTAACGACGGTTCGGGTTAGAGGCGGTTGGGCTTATTGGTTGTTTGGATTAACGGCGGTTTGGACTAACGACGGTTCGGATTAACG
>CAIJIZ010000192.1 GCA_903820735.1 uncultured Pirellula sp. | reverse complement strand
GAGATCGTCCCCATGCGATGGGGGTTACTGCCAGCCTGGGCCGATTCCCCTCGCATCGCTTACACCATGATCAATGCGCGTTGCGAGACGTTGCTTGAGAAACCCACCTACCGGCCGTTGGTCGACTCGCATCGATGCATCGTGATCGCCGACGGGTACTACGAGTGGAAACAATCGAGCGACTCAGAGAAAACTCCCAAGCAGCCTTTTTGGATTTACCACAAAACCCAAGAACCTTTAGCATTTGCCGGACTTTGGACACTCAATAAAAAGCTCGATAGCGATGGAATTCTATCGACGACCATCGTCACCACAGAAGCAAATGGGGACACCCAAGCGGTTCACGACCGCATGCCGGTGCTTATCAGCCCGGACGAACAGAGTGCAGGGCGTTGGCTTAATCCTGAGATCAACGCCAAGGGAATTGCAGATCTACTTGTCCCACCACCTGCGGGACTTCTCGATACTCGACCGGTATCTACCCGAGTGAATGCCACCCGGAACCAAGGCCCCGACTTGATCGAGCCTTAAGGCATCATTTCCCGACGCAGGTTCTCGAAAGCTTCCATCACTTGATGCAAGTCTTCCGTGATCCAGATCGAATCATCTCGGAAATCCTCGATCCACTGCAAATGGTTTTCCAAACAGCAGCGGAAAGTGTCGAGCAACTCCGAAACTTCAACTTTAACCATCCCATGCGGAGAAAGTTTTGCCCCAACCGATTCGCGAACCAGGGAGCTTACGCCCGTCGTTGGTATTCCCGATGCTGGCATCCCGCCCGTTGCACTCACCGAATAGTTGACGTCTTGATATAAATCCACCGAACTCGTCAAGGTTACGTTCTGGAGCATAGAACCATTCATCGATCTAGAGGTTTTTCAGTAAGCATTCCCGAAAAGGGGGCTTGCACCCACTCCTCGAGGACTACCTCTGTTTATCGCCACGAGAACCTAGTGAACTTGAGGAAAATTTAACGATCAAGTCGACATTGAGGGCCAGCTTGGTAAAACAGGCAATCCGGGACGAATAGGGTTTCCTTACCCTTAGCGTGGGCTAAACCTTGACAAGTACCCACCTCTACCCTAGATTCCCAAGCTTGCGCGGAGAATTTGTGATATCTTGCGCAAAGCCAACGGTGTTCGGTTTACCGTCTTAAGCCCCCTTTCCCCACCCCATCAGGACATTGATTCGATAGCTAGCGCGGGCCAAAAGTAGTCGGCCTTCTTACCACTTCTTTCCCCCGCCTCGATGAGTCCATGTAATTGTCTATGAATGACCTACCAGCGATCGCGCGATGCATGCGCCTCCCAGAGGAGCTGTTGCGGTTTCCAGTCGAACTTCTCAAACAAGGATACGAGCCAAATTACTTGGCAACCTATCGGCCAGACGAATTGGGGGGGCTCGATAGCAAAACGCTAGCAAAGCTTAAACGAGTCGTTGATTACGAGACAAAGCTCGCTGCGCACAAAGAACGCTTGACCCTCGCCTTGCAGCGCGATGATCACTGGTCCGATACGGTTGCAAAAGTACTTACGGAATGCACATCGATTTCGCAAGCCGACGCGATTGCGCGGAATTTGAAGATCAAGAAATCCGCAAAGGCATTTGCGGAATCTGATCCGAACATCGAGAACCTTGGCAAAGCGATTTTGTTGTACCAAGGGGAACCGATCAAAGATTACACCGCTTGGGCAGCCGAGCAGACCGGATTGCCGAGCGAGCAAGCTGATGAGTTACTTCAGAAGACCAAGCGTTGGTTTCAGCTTCTACTCCAAGAAGATGCACCGCTTTTGTTGCAACTCCAGAGAGCCGTCCTGCGAAATGCTTCGGTCTCGGTCAAAATTCTTCCGGAACCTTCGAAGCTTCCAGATTCCGATCTACCTTCCGATGCACAGTCAGTTGCACAGTCAGTTGCACAGTCAGTTGCACAGTCAGTTGCACAGTCAGTTGCACAGTCAGTTGCACAGTCAGTTGCGCCGGGCGATGTCACTGCCGATGTAACCGCCGATTCGCTCGCATCGCAAAACACAAATTCGAACACTACAGACGCTTCTGGTATAGCAGCTCCCATTGTTGCGGAAACCGCAGCAAGCGCGCAGAGTGGTATCGAAAACTCAAGTGATACAGTCATCGATAACGTCATCGACACCGTTCTAGACACGGTCATCGACACGGCTACCGATACCGGTACTGCTGCTTCGTCAGATTCTTCGGTTGAGAATTCTGCTGTACAAGCAGCAACCGAGGTCGCCGCTGAAGCTCAACCCGAGAGTGCGGAAGCCGGCAACGCCGCTTCGCAACCTATCGAATCGTTCCGTAAAGATCGGAAACGAACGAAGGAGATCAAGACCAAGAGTCTTAGCGACAAGCAACTCTCACCGCGACAACGCCGTCGTCGTTGGTTGCGTAATATTCTCGAGTCGTATGCTCGGTTGAAGAAACCTGTACGAGCCCTTACTCCTTTCCAAACCTTGATGCTCTCGCGCGGTATTCGCTCGCAGATCATTCAATTGAACTTCCAACAAGACCTTAAACCTCTTGTGATGGCTTGTAGGGAAACGCTGTGCCCTGGTCGCCATCCGATGCACGGCTTGCTCATGGAAGTTGCCGAGGGTGGACTGAAGGAACTTCTCTTGCCTCGCGTTCAACAGGACGTATTGACGATCCTTGAAGAAGACGCCAACCAAGAGTTGATCGAAGCTGCGGTAGAGCATTTGGAAGCATGCATGCTTCAGCGTCCCGTGCGTGGACACCGTATTCTGCTCATCGATTCCGTCGGCCAAAAGACAGCTGCCGTAGCCATCATCGATGCGAACGGAAAGCTACTGGCGACCGGAGACATTCCTTGCAACTCCTCGAAGCCTGACGTTGTTACTCAGAACGTAACGACCCTGGGGCAATGGGTTCACGAGCATTCCGTCTCGCTCATCGTTCTAACCAACGGGCATGCACGACGGTACCTTGTCCATTCCGTTGCAGAACTGATGAAGCAGTCGGCTGCGGACTCCCTTTATTGGACATTCATGGATCGACAAGGTGCCGATTCTTACTGTGTCTCACGCAACTCTCTGATCGAATTGCCAAACATTTCCCGACGCCATCGCTCCGCGGTCTGGCTTGCTTGGCGACTCCAAGACCCATTGCGTCAGATCCTGAAAATCGAACCAGCTCGCATGCGATTGGGTTCTTACCAAAGAGAGCTTCCGCAAGCCGAACTCGAACATGCTTTGCAAGAAGCCATCTCGGCTTCCATCACCAAGGCCGGTGTCGACATGTATCATGCCGACGAAGAAGTGCTTCGGCGCGTTCCAGGCTTTGATGATGCGACTGCGAAGCGGCTATCCGAGGAGCGTCAAAAGGGTTCACTAGGCTCGCGAGAGTCCGTTTCGAAATTCCTCAAAGACTCCCTCTCGGAGATGCAAACCCGCCAAGCTGTCGGGTTCTTACGAGTTTACGAAAGCGAACAATCGCTTGACGGAACTATTATCCATCCAGAAGACTATCGGCTTGCTCAACGGCTTGTCGCTCACGCGAACTTGCCAACTCCGGCAAACGCACCTGAAGGTTGGCAAAAGCCGGATTACGAGAAGCTTGCCGCAGCGAAAGCAGCTGCAGCAAAGATGAATCTCGATAGCACGGCATCCGAGCACGTCGAAGCATTCGGGTTTGAATCCCACGATGCCGACATCAACCCGAACTTCGGCGAGATCATCGATGATGTAGATTCAGAGACTCAGACCGGTTCTTCCGAAGAAGCGGCATCGCAATCCGAAGTCGCGGCAGAAGCTGTAGAAGGTGATGCAGCGTCTTCCGATGCAGCGTCATCCGATGCTTCCCCAGCCGAGTCATCTGCAGAAGTTAGCTCTGGAGAAAGCACAGAAGCTCAAAGCCCAGAATCTGATAGTACAGCATCTACAGAGACCAAGTCGGATGAAAATGGAGCTTCGCAAGTAGGTTCTTCTGAAGCACAAGCCGAATCGTCTGGCGGTGGCTCGGCGGAAGCTTCCTCAGCACCGACATCATCGCGGGCATCGTACTCCATGCCTGAGATTCCGGTCGGCCCGATGGAAAAGCCGGCTTTGGTTGTCGACGCAGAAAAACTTGCGCGAAGCTGGCAAGTGGGACGCGCGAAGCTTCTTACCGTTGCTCGCGCTTTACAGTTCCCATTCGCAGACGGACGGGATTTCCAATATCCCGTCCCATTGCGTAGCTCAGTCCCTTCGCTCGAATCCTTGACACCCGGCACGATGCTATCCGCTTTGGTTATCGGTATCGCCGATTTCGGTGTCTTCGTCGAGCTCGGTCCAGATTGCAGCGGACTTGTTCACATCAGCCAACTTGGACCTGAATTTGTCGAAGACCCTCATCAGTTCGTCCAAGTAGGCGACGTCATCCCGGTTTGGGTTCTTCACACCGACGAGAATCGCAAGCGTGTGGCGCTTACTTCGGTAGCACCTGGTACAGAGCGAAAGACCGACTACAACCAGCAACCCGATGGATCAGCTCCTGGCAATCGAGATGCACAAACAGGTCGTGGAGCTGGTCAGCGAAACGATCGTGGTGGTTCGCGACCAGCGAACAATCGCGGCGCAGGTGGACGCCCAGCAGGTGAGAGACCAGCGGGCGATCGTCCGGCCGGTGATCGGCCAGCGGGTGATCGGCCAGCGGGTGCCGGCAACCGTCCAGCCGGAAATAGACCTTCGGGTCCTGGATCTCGGGATTCACGGTCGGGTGGTGGCGGCCGTCGACCAGATTCCGGTCGAGACAATCGCTCACGCGATCGCCAATCCTACGACCGCAACGGCGATCGAAATGAATCCGTATCGAAGCCTCGCGTGAAGATCGATCGACCGGTGGAAACCAAGCCGATCACTGAAGCGATGCAGCAAGGAAAAGAACCATTGCGTTCCTTCTCCGACTTGATGCAGTTCATGAAGAAAGACAAATCGGACCAAAATCCCGCTGAACTGAATATCGCTGAACAGAACTCGAATTCAGCACCTTCAACGCAGCCCGGTGCCGCGGATTCATCGAATTCGACTGGGGTAGCCGAACCGCAAGCCGATCGTCAGACACCTCCCGAATCCAACGACAATGTCTGAGTTTGAAGAACGACTGAAAAATGCTGTGGCGCGCGGTGCAAGCCGCGCGGAGTCGCTGCACTCCGAAGCTGAGCGCAAGAGGCGCGAATCGGAGGAGTTTCGTACGCTGCATGCGAAGTACCGTTTAGAGCTCTCTGAACGGATCGAAAACGTCGTCAAAAAAGTCATCGATATGTTTCCTGGTTTCCGATACCAATCGGTCTTCGGGGAATCGGGTTGGGGCAGTGCGTGCGTTCGGGATGATTTGGTTATCGAACGCGGACATCGGTCCAACAAATACTCCCGACTTGAACTTGTTGTCCGACCTGTCAATGAGTTTTTTATTCTTGACCTACAAGTCAAAGGTACGATCGCAGACCGCGAATTGCTGACTCGCAGTTTGTACCAACCGTTAGGCCAAGTCGACATCGAACGCTTTAGAAAATCGATCGATGATTGGGCGGTAGCTTATGCAGAACTCTACGCGACAAAACGGGGATAGCTTTAGGCTTTAGGCTTTAGGCTTTAGGCTTTAGGCGTTAGGCGTTAGGTTCGAGGCAAGTGGCAAACGATAAATCCCCTTAGCCATGTTATTCGCGACGCCCACCTCATCCCACGCAAAAGCCCGGTGAAGATGCGGAGCCAAGTGGTGCGTGGAAGTCCATGTGTGACGTTTCTGAGATGCACAATAAGAACCGTAACATGGGCCTCTTCGGCCCGGGTTACGGTTCGATGGCTTACGCAAAGACGCAAAGAAATCAGCACCCGACGTGCTTGTTAGTTTTACGCGAGGTCTGGTGGGTTTCGCGGTCCGTGGTTAACCCGGCGGATGAGATGGTGGTGATTGGGTGGTCGCAGTGGTTTAGAAATTGATCGGCCGACCGCTTCACCACACCCTACGTTCGGACACACAATAAGAACCGTAACTTGGGCCTCTTCGGCCCGGGTTACGGTTCGATGACTTACGCAAAAACATAAAGAAATCAGCATCCCACGTGCGTGTTTGTTTTACGCGCGGTCTGGTGGGTTTCGCGGTCGGTGGTTAACCGGGCGGATGAGATGGTGGTGATTGGGTGGTCGCAGTGGTTTAGAAATTGATCGACCGACCGCTTCACCACACCCTACGTTCGGACACACAATAAGAACCGTAACTTGGGCCTCTTCGGCCCGGGTTACGG
>CAIJIZ010000191.1 GCA_903820735.1 uncultured Pirellula sp. | reverse complement strand
TCATCAAGACATGTCGCAGAAACAAACGCATCCAAAAACCAGGATGGGACCAATTAATTCATGATCCATCCAAACTCGACTATGCCTTAACTTGGTGCTAATGTCTCCCGCTTGGGCGGGAGCAAGGGGCGGGGGGGATGAAGGGTGGACGGGCACTGGACGACGCTTGAAACTGCTTGTTGCGATTCAACGATCGGTAGGGTGTGGTGAAGCGGTCGGCCGATGATTCCCTCAACCACTTCGACATCCCAAATAACACCCCTTGCATCCGCGCGGTTAACCACCGACCGCGAAACCCTCCGCTGGGATGTGAATGGGAGTTAAGAAAAAAGGTGCTCCGCACCAAGCATCACACAAACCGGTTCGCGGTTTTCTTTGCGTCTTTGCTTCTTTGCGTGAGCCATCCGCACCCCTCGCACGGCCACAGAGGGCCATGCTAGACCTCCATCAAACCTCCCTACTTCGCATTCTCAAGGAACGCAATCACATCGGATAACTCTTCGATCGATAGCTGATTCTCCAAGCCTAAAGGCATGATGGATACCAGACTCGCCTCCCGCGCCTCGATATCTCCCTTCGAAATTCTTCTTCGAACATCCGCAGATACCTGTAGCTCCAATTCGCTAGCGGTCTCCGATACCACTAACCCCTGAACCACTTCTCCCTCGACCAATCGAACCTTGGTCCCCTGATAAGCTTGCTCTAACCTCGCGCTCGGATACAAGATCGCTTCAAGCAGTTCACGCCGTGAGCGCGATTGACCGATGCGACTGAGCACCGGCCCAACATTTCCACCCACGTAGCCAACCTGATGGCACGCGCTGCAAGTTGCCTTAGAAGATCGAAACACTTGATACCCACGACGCGCATCGCCCGGTTGTAGCTTCGCCATCCACCGATCGACTCCCGCTCGAACATCCTCTTGCGGCTGCTGCCAACTCAAAAACGCTTCCTTCCACTTTCCCTGACTCTGCCTGCCAAGCGAACCCAAAAGAGTAACCGTTCCCTCCATCGATAACGACTTCGAAGCCGCCAAGCGATTCATAGCCTCTATCAATCGATCCTCCTGAGAATCATCAGCACCCCGAAGGTACGCTTCCATCAACTTTGGCAACTGCAATACTCCAAGCTGCGGTAACCCTACAAGCAACTGACTCCGTGATTCAGGCCTGACTAGTCGCAAATTCGGAAGTATCTCCCAACCCAATGCTTGGCGCTGAACCTGTCGCTGAACTTCCGACTCGCTTCGCTCCCCTAATGCGGACTCTTCCATCGCAGCACGAAGCACCAAAGCTTCGCTATCAACAGGAATCTCGGTCCCCTTAGGTATCAATGCTAACCACTGAAGTTGCTCGATATCTTTTTCGATTTCCGTGCGATCATCAACCTGCCTATTGGCAAGCTGATCGATGATCGTCAGGACAACATGGCTAAATTCCTTTGCATCTCCCTTCCACTGCGCACCGCGCAACGTATCTCGAAGTCGATCCTGTACTTGCGACGACGCGTTCCCCAACCACTGGCTTACAGGTAAGCCCCACTGTGCTGGCATCGCTCGCGAGCGCATTGATTCCAAGATACCCAAAGACAGCTCAAACGACTTTTGCGATGATTCAACGGGTGATCGAAACCGTTCTGCTACCCATTCCACAACTTCAGGCTTATCCGACCACCTAGCTATCAATCGAGAAATCGCATTAACCTGTTGGGAGTTTAACTCCTTGGTCTCGGCGGATTCGCCAATCGAACTTGATTCCCAAGCTTTTACATTCTCCAACAACTCAGGTAGCCATTGAGGATGCCGCTCGATCGCATCAAACCCGAAGTCCGCGATCTCTCGATTCGACGATAAAGCACACCACCACAAACCTCGCACATGTATTGCATCGAGTTTTGCGCGGCCATCGAGGACACGCAGAAGCGCAACAGTCTCCGCAAACGATTCGCTGGACTCGCCGAATCCCTCACCTACGAGTTTTGCGTTGGATGCCCAAGCACTCTCTAACGCCTGCGGCTTAGCCCCTTCGATCAAAGCATACAGTAAGGAATGCTGCAACGTCCTATCCCCATGACTATCACGCAGCACTTCAAGAACGGCCGGCACCTCAGCATCAATTCCAATCCGGCCCAACCACTCCGCCCCCCCTCGACGCTTGACCGCGCTCGAATCTTTTAACATGCGGAGGGCTACGTCCCTTGCACCATCGAGCCGATGTAAGGCTGCAAAATGCATGGCTAACAAACTTACCGATTCATCGCTATCGGTTACTCCTCGCCGAACGATCCCTTCCAGTCGCGATTTGGCGTCAACCGGTGCGTTTACCCCAAGCCGAGTAAACGCATCCGACAAATCCGTAAGCATTCGACGCTTGTTCCAACCCGCATTCCCTTGACTACCCTCCTCGATTGTCTTCTGAGCTTGATCTGCCAAGGCATCAAAAGCAACATCTTTAGGATCAAGTCGCAGATGCTCGGCCCAACTGCGGCATTCGTTAGTAAGTCCCTTTAAACGATAAATGCCACCATCGGCGACCCGCTGATCCGTCCCCGAACTAGGACAGCAAAGATCATACCACCCACCTGTATCGACAATCAGAATAGACGCATCGCTATCGAGAAGGACATCTACAGGATGAAAATCGATTCTCTCGGTTCGCAAAATCGGGATGCTAGCGGCTTGATATCCAGCCCCTTGGCCGTCGCGGCGCAGAGGATGAAGCGATATTTGGTGCAGATTAAACTGCGAGCAGAGCAACGCACCAAGCTCAGGATCCACGATGCCCGGCGGCACGATTGACTCCAATGCCATCAAGCCAGCCGGAGCGGCTGGCCCCAGCTCTACGGTTGGCTCCATCAACGCCCCCGTTCGCGGATGACCATCGAGAACAGCGTGGGGTTTACCAAATAAAGCTCCATAGGTTGCCGCCCCAATTCCATCCCGCACGGCATTGCGAGGATGATGAAGAAACGTTGCGCAAAAAAACCGATCTCCATTGGGCAACCAAGCCACATCCACCAGATTGTCCATGCCACCGGTCATCACCGGGTCAATCGCCCCTCCGTGCGGATGCCTACGGTATAAATGCGAAGCTTTGCTCGTCCAAGGCTTGTCTCTTCGCGGAAGCCCCTCCCATGGGACGTCCGAAAGGATTGGATGAGTCTGCTCGGCAAATGCACTCTTGGACCAGTAAATCCACCCGTCAGGTCCCAACCAAGGCCCATGCAGATCATTTGCGCAGCCTGTTAATGTCTTGCCATCAAACCAGACCTCTCTCTCCTCGCAAACCCCATCTCCATCCGCATCAGTAAACTTCCAAATCTCAGGGGGAGCCGTCACATAAATATCCTTGCCAATAGCAAGCACTCCCTCTGGAAAACTCAATCCTTGGGCAATCACTTGGCGAGATTCATAGTGCCCGTCGAAATCCAAGTCTCGTAGCCGAACCAATCGGTGTGGACGCGATACGAGTTGCTGCTGGACGGTTTCCTTCGATTGCATGTTCCACACCGATTCGGCCACAATCAACCCGCCGTCCGGTGCAAATGTCGCTACGATCGGCCAATGACTCTCCTCAGGTGTCGTTACTTTTTCCAACGTACAAAATTCGGGAATCTCAAAGACAACTCCATCGATCTCGACTTGTTTCATTTTCCATGGCTGCTCGATTCGCTCCTGCCCAACGCTTCGAGACTCAACCAAGCAAGAATTCGAGACAATGAGTCCCAACATCAACCCCAAAGAGCGATGCAAACCGCGAGAACGTAGGAATTTCAAAATAGCCTCCCAAGGAAGAAGCCGTCAGATCATGTATACTTCGCCAATGGCCTCATGAAAGGTTTCCGTACCAAGCATGCCTGGGCTATTGCCCCCTAGGCCAAACAAGCCCTGGCCAAACAAGCCCGGGAAGCCTCACGATTTTACACGAATTCCCGCAACCTGTCCCCTTAACCAATTCTCGTTTTGTTCTTCTTAGATTTTAAGGTGGATTGGATTGATCAAAGATTACCTCTGCAAACTTGGTCTACCACATGCCTTTGAACGCACTTCGGTACTGCTGCTGTTAATCAGTGGTCTGATTCATGCTATGGTCTTTCTAGGAATGGATCGACAATGGGAAGACCCATTATCGTTCCGTAAAGCAACGCTGTTTGGAATCTCGACGGGGGTGACGCTTTGGTCATCCCTTTGGGTACTGCATTCACTTTGCGCAACCCGCCGAACCCACAAATTGAGCTTTCTGCTGTGCTCTTCGGTGGTTCTCGAAGTTGCACTCATCACCCTTCAAACTTGGCGAGGGGTCGAAAGCCACTTCAATCGAACCACCCTAATCGATGCTTGCATCGAATTCGCGATGCTTGTGCTAATCATCATCGCGATGGCCTGCATCGCTTGGATCACTCTTCGCTCTTGGCGAGGGAATTTCAAGCCTGAGACAATACCCGCAGCAAATTCAGCCGCCCGCTGGGGCATGTTCTTTATCCTGATCTCGGGTGGAATTGGATTCGCAATCACCGGCTTGGGCTCTATGCAACTTGCGATGGGGAACTCGCCGAGATACTGGCCTTCGACTCCCCCCTCCGAACCTACCTCCATCGAGCATCCGATCAATGCCAAAGGCGTATTGAAGTTTCCTCACGGCGCGACCTTGCACGCCATACAAGTTCTCGCCTTCATCGCTTGGTTAGCCCGTAAAGCCCCTGCCGCAGTCGGCTTGCGTGCAGTTCAACTCTGGGCAGCATCCCATGCATTTTTTCTCATTTATTCGATCTACCAGACTGCCGTCGGCCACGCCCGTTTCGAACTCGATATACTCGCGTCCATGTTGTTTGCTGCTTCGATCTTCTGTGCCCTTATTGGATCATGGGTCATATATGCGAAAACCACTCCCGAAGTCTGAGAACTCACTTCTGCTTCGCACCGACTTCTCCAAC
>CAIJIZ010000190.1 GCA_903820735.1 uncultured Pirellula sp. | reverse complement strand
TTCTCGGATGGTTGCAAGCTCAAGGGTTTCGAACCGAAGCGACCCGTGTGCTGCTTCGCTCCGCCGATCCGAACCAGTCGCAAACTCCGAAAGTTTGGGCATTGCTCGGCGAGCAAATGCGAATCGTAAACTAGGACCTGCGTATAGCCCCCTCCGTTGGGAGTGCTGATCGCGGGGGGTCTGTTTGTGGTGCGTCTGTTTGTGGTGAGGCCCTAACGTAGAGCGGCCCTAACGTGGAGCGGTTCTCCTGGGCCGCTGTCCGCGCAATCGATTGGGTAGGCGGGGGGCGATTAAGCCCCCAACCCCCCACCGAACCGTACAGGCGGTTCTCCCGCATACGGCTCTCCAGTCAGTAGCCACGGCTGGATTGAACGAATCGAACATGGGCTTCACGCAGGCTGAAGAGTCCCAATTCGAAGAAGAATGCATTTGGCCATCGTTGCGTGCGCGTTAAGCGTTTAGGGTTTCTTCGCTGGCGTTTGACCTGAATGGATCGCAACCGGTTCCGGATGTAGCCATCGTAGTCATCGAAGATATTCCAAAAGCAATACCTAAAGTAGTTGAACCAGCCCTGGAGCATCGGATTCAAGCGATTCACGATGCTTTCCAAGGAGTTACCATCGGTGCGCTTGGTCAACTCACGAATCTTATCCTTGATCCTCTTGTTGTTCTTATCCCGAGGGAATCGAAATCGCCCTCGAAACGAATAACCCAAAAAGCCAAAGCTCTTAACGCGAAAGTCAACAATACGCGTCTTCGTCGGGTGTAATGTCAGTCCAGCCTTCGTCGTCCAATCCTGGAGTAGCTGCATTGCCTGCTGGGCTTCTTCAAGGGTCTTACACAAGACGACCATGTCGTCGGCATAACGCACCATTTCAAAGCCAGATTCGGCCATCAGATGATCCAGGGGATTTAGATAAGCATTTGCGAGCAGTGGGGAGAGCACAGCACCTTGCGGTACCCCAGTCTCCGGTGTCCATGTCGCAAGTTCCGACGTCACCGATTGGTCGAGATATTTTCGAATCAGCCTTAGGAGAGCTCCATCTGAGATCTTCGTTTTGACGATCTCAAATAACTTATCCTTCGGAATCGTATCGAAATAACTCTTCAAATCGACATCCACAACAAAGACATTCCCTGCGTTGAGAAGTTGTTCAATACATTGCAACGCATTTCGAGGCCCACGACCACGACGAAAGCCGAAGCTCCGGTCATGGAACGTATGTTCGAATATAGGTGCAATGACGTTTACAAGCGCAGTTTGAACCACGCGATCTCGAACCGCTGGGATACCTAATGGCCGAATCTCTTTCGATCCAGTTTTCTGGATACCTACACGCCGAGACGCAAGCGGACGATAAGATTCGTCCTTGAGCTCCTGCTGCAGCTTGTCGATTTCCTCCTGGAATCTTTCAGAGAACTTCTCGACCGTTTGGTGATCAACGCCCCCTGCACCATGCTTGTCTACAACCTTTTCGGCTGAGACAAGAAGGTTACGGGGGTTCCATACTTTGTCATACAACGAATGCCATTTTCCTCCTCTCACCTTGTTTTCCAAAAGTGTCGTCAACATGCGATCTGTCCAGACAGCAATAGAAGCCATCGTCCGGATATCCGGAGGCTCCTTGATCGGGGTAGCCGAAAACGGCACTGTGATCATCTGAGACTTTTCTCGGTTTTGTCGTCTGGTCATCTTGCATCTACCTTCCTGTCGCCCTTTGCTCGACCGAGTTATGTTGTCTCGGCTTCAACGCTACTACGGCGACTCTGTTGACTGTCCGTGGTTTTCATTATCATCGCTGGTTGGTATCAGTTAATTCGCTACTACGATCCCTAATACCGAGGACCGTAGCCAGGAGTTGGTGACCCAGGATCCCCCATCTGGGTATTTCCAGCGAATCTACCCTGGCCATGACAGTCAATCCCTTCTTACCTCGTTTAATCTTCCTTCCATTCCGTCTCCAACCACCGCATAACCATTTCCCTGCTTTGGCATCGGCGTGTTACTACACCCAAAGCAGGTCCTCTACGTCTATCCTGCTGGCAAGTCCAAGGGACTACAGGATGGCCGTCGCGTAGAAGAGGGTTCGAAGGTTTCCAGGCTTCTCCCCGACAGGTTTGGCCGAATCGAGTTCGCTTACGCTACGGACTGGAATTTCTCCTCAGGTTGCTCCCCACATGTCCTCGCGGATCATGCAGTTACCACTTTCGGATACTGGGCGGTAACATTACCCAGACCAGGACTTTCACCCGGCTGATTAAACGCCATCGAAGGCGCACTGGAGCGGTCCTCCTGGGCCGTAGTCCGCGCAATCGTCCGCGCATCCCGCGCGCACTGGACGCCTCGCTGCGCTCGTGTTTGCGGCCCGGGAGGACCGCACCACGTAAAGGGACCGCACCACGTAAAGGGACCGCACCACGTAATAGCACCACGTATCCTTCAGCAACAATTCCCCATTCCTGTCTTCTTTGCGTCTTTGCTTCTTTGCGTGAAGCATTAGTTCGAAGTCCAAAGCTACGTCTATTGGTTGACGCAATTTGGCGTCTGCGAGTTTCCCAGGTGGACTTGTATTGTTATAGCACTGGATTTGATATCAAAGTTGCTTCCCCGCTTAGTGATTCAGCAGACGCACTGGCCATATATTCACGCTTAGAAAATGAGACGGGAACAGGTAATTTTCTTTTCAAGAATGTTTCAGAATTCATGGAAAAAGTTTGACGATGGGCTGTGCGGCGTTACATTGACAACGCAATCACGCCCTTTGAACACTCCCGTATAACTGAGCTTTTACTGACTATGTCATCTATTTTTCGGGATCCCAATTTCTCTGAGCTATTGAATCATGCTCGCAACGGCCGGGCGTCTGGAATCGGTCGCTTGCTCGACTCCTTTCGGCCCCTGCTGCAACAATTAGCAAAAAGGAAGATATCCAGTCGCCTGCAAGCTCGCATGTCGGAATCCGACCTGATCCAAGAAACGATGCTCTCGGCTTGCCAAGGTCTAAAGGGCTTTCAAGGCAACTCCCAGGGTGAATTTCAATGCTGGTTGCTGCGGATCCTGCGCTCAAGACTCATCGATGGACTGCGACGACACTTGATGGCAGAGTGCCGTATGGTCCAATCCCAGTCCCCTGAATCGTTCCGACACATAGCCGATAACACGCCATCCCCATCCAGCTTAGTCGCTATCGACGAACGCTCGAACTTGCTTGTCGATGCTCTCATGCACCTCTCTGACATCGATCGCTCTATCGTCTTGATGCGATACAGCGAACAACTGGGATTTCAAGAGATCGCAAATCGTACAGGCCTACCACTCGCCAACGTTTGGCGACGCTGGTCTAGCTCTATCGATTCCATTCGACGACGTCTCCATCAGGATTAAGTCCGAATATGAATAAACCTGAAGGGGAACTCAATCCAAGCGACGAATCACTCCGCTCGCGACTCGAATACGACTACGCTATTAGTCAAAATTCCAATCATGAACCGGTGGAGCTTCCAACACTCGATCCTGAATCTGCAAAAACGATCCGCTTGCTTCATGATGTCCTTGGACCTCCCAGTGCTTCAGAATCACCAACGCCACACCTCGTCGATCCCTCGGGTTGGGAACTGCCCAAGCCCTTCGGAAGATTTGAAATTGCGGAGAAACTGGGGCAAGGCTCCTTCGGCGCAGTCTGGAAGGCCTACGACCCGATCCTCAAACGCAACGTCGCAATCAAGGCGCTGCACCCGGAACTGCGATTGATCGCGAAACTGCACGAACGCTTTGAAAAAGAAGCCCAAGCGACCGCACGACTGAACCATCCGAACGTCGTTCGACTCTACGAAGTAGGAACGGCACATGGTATCCACTACCTTGCCTCCGAGCATGTCGAAGGCTCCACCCT
>CAIJIZ010000189.1 GCA_903820735.1 uncultured Pirellula sp. | reverse complement strand
TTTCGCGGTCGGAGGATTGGCCGCGTTGAAGTGATGATGGTGGATTGGTGATTGACGGTCGTTGGGTAGTTGAGAACGGACCGCTGCACCGCACCCTACGAAGTGCGTGTTGGTGGGTTTCGCGGTCGGAGGGTTGGCCGCGTTGAAGTGATGATGGTGGATTGGTGATTGACGGTCGTTGGGTAGTTGAGGGCGGACCGCTGCACCGCACCCTACGAAGCGCGTGTTGGTGGGTTTCGCGGTCGGAGTATTGGCCGCGTTGAAGTGATGATGGTGGATTGGTGATTGACGGTCGTTGGGCAGTTGAGAACGGACCGCTGCACCGCACCCTACGGAGCGCTTGTTGGTGGGTTTCGCGGTCGGAGGATTGGCCGCGTTGAAGAAATGATGGTGGATTGGTGATTGACGGTCGTTGGGCAGTTGAGAACGGACCGCTGCACCGCACCCTACGAAGCGTGGGTTGGTGGTTATGGCAAGGCGAATGCAGCGCCGGTCACGAATGCGGCTTGGGTGACCGCTCCACGCCCGCTGATTGGCACGGGGCCGACGGACCATGGTGCACAGGATCCCGGGCGGTGGTATCCGAGCGGGTGTTGGCATTCGTTCGGTGGATGGATTCCCATCTTGTATGGGAGCACCGCGAGGTCTCCGAAGAAGCGAACTGTGGAGATTGCGGGTTGAACCACGGGGCCCCATTCGTGTCCGTAGCGTTCTAGCTGTACGTCTTCGAAGTACAGGGGTTTGTTGCAAGCGCCGGATGCTTTCCAAGTGACAGTCGATTCGACGAAGGAACGTGGGGCAAAGCCTTGGTCACCCAGAGAGCAAGTCACGGGAACTCCCCAAGCTTCTGCGACAAAGACTTGATCTGCATCGCTGAGTTGGCGTTGCAGGTACGATATGCGTGAGCCGTCTTTCTGCTCGATCACAATGGTGCCGTAGACCAAGTCGACGAGTTTGCCTTCGGCGATATGTTCGCCACCAATACCTCTCCAAGTTCGGGAAGGTGTTTTTTCGATGAAGGATTGTTTGTTGGGATTGCCGGCCTGGTCTTGGTTTTGAGCACCTTGAACGAACACTGGCGATGAGTTGACTTGGACATTGCGGATATCGGTGCCGGCAGCGAAGTTACGAACCAATTCGCAGTTTGCAACGGACTGATCCGCGCGTTTCGGAGGGACTGGAGGAAGGTCATCATCAAGCCGAGCGGGTTCTCGAAGTTTTCGGTCGGAAGGGGAGCGAAGTTCGGGAGGATCGACAGCAGGTGACTTTTCTGGGAAAGGACTTGGCAAGGATTTCTCGCCTAGAGTTGCCGGTTCGTTTGTCTCTGGTGGGAGAGCTTCGAGTGCCGGTGGCACATCCAGCTTGGGCGCTGGTTCGAGTTTTGCTGATTCAAGTTTTCCAGGGGTGCCTAGTTGTGGCGGAGCAGCGGGTAGAGCGTTTGGTGGTAGCGCGAGAGGTTCTACCGGCGGGCTAGGCAACTTGGCTGGAGGGATTACCAAGTTTCCGCTCGATAGTGGTGGATCTTGAGGTTGTTTGATCAGCAAGCTTGATCGCGTAGATTTCTGTTCTTGTGGTATTACGACGGGTTCTTGGAAGTTCACCGTAGCAATGGAAGGATCAGCGATGAAAGTATCAGCGATCGAAGGATTGTGCGCAGGTTTCGAAACGGTCAGTTCGATGACTTCTGGAATCCCGGTCGGGACTGCCGGTGCTTGTGCTTTGCGGAATGCTTGCGCAAGGCTTTTGGCGTTCTGGTTTGCAGATGCGATCGGAGTTGTGGAATCGACTTTTCGCCATCGCACGACTTCGGCTGGTTTCGTGGTCGAAGCTTGGATTTCGGGGAACGCGGCGGAGGTTACTTGTCCGGATTGAACGCCCTGCGAGGGGGCTTTGAATTGCCCCGAGGAAGCTTCGGTAGATTCAGAGCGAAGGGGATTTGAGAAGCTCTTCGGCGCTGAGGAAGGTTTGAATGGGGTTGGAGACCAAGCAGGGGCAGATTGTATTTGGGGAGCTTGGGCTGAGGAGTACTGATCGATCGTTCCTAGGAGTAGTGCCGGACCGAGAAGGATCGCTTGGGATAGGCAAGAGTAGGGTTTCAGGATGATCGCTAGAGAGTCGACTGCCGCGGCGCGTAGCGACTCTCGCTTTTGGAGTTTGAGCGATGTCGCCGGAGTCTCAGCCTTCGTTAGGTTGGTGTACCTCCGGGCTGTAATTGGGTGCTTCTTGCGTGATGGCGATGTCATGTGGATGGTTCTCCCGCACGGTCGCGGCCGACACTTTGATAAATCGAGCAACGGAGCGAAGCTCGGCGATGGATTTGGTACCGCAGTACCCCATTCCAGCGCGTAGCCCGCCGACGAGTTGGTAAACGTAATCGGCCAATGGGCCTTTGAACGGTACGCGGCCTTCGACCCCTTCAGGGACCAACTTCGAGAGTTGGTCTTGGGAGCCTTGGCGGTACCTTTCGCTTGAACCTTTGACCATCGCCCCGAGCGAACCCATCCCACGGTAGGCTTTGAAGGTCCTACCTTGGTAGAGGATTGTGCGTCCTGGGCTTTCAGCAAGTCCGGCGAACAGGCTTCCGATCATCACGGTCTGGGCCCCAGCAACTAGGGCTTTGACAATGTCACCCGAGTATCGGATGCCACCGTCGGCGATGGTCGGAATGCCAGCTTGCGAACAGGCTTTTGTGGCTTCATAAATTGCGGTGACTTGAGGTACACCGACACCGGAAATCACACGGGTAGTGCAAATTGATCCGGGGCCGATCCCGACTTTCACCGCATCTGCGCCTGCGTCAGCCAACGCTTTTCCACCTTCAAACGTTGCTACGTTTCCGGCGATGACGTCGATCTTCCACTGGCGTTTCAGTTGTTTGACCGTTTCGATCACATTTGAGGAGTGGCCGTGAGCGCTGTCGACAACAAGGATGTCGACGCCGCGTTGGATCAATCTCTCTGCGCGTTCGTAATCATGCACACCGATCGCAGCACCGACTCGAAGGCGACCGAGTTCGTCCTTGCAGGCCGATGGGTAGCTCTTCATCTGGTCGATGTCTTTGATGGTGATTAGACCGGTTAGTTGGTATTGATCGTCAACCAGCAAAAGTTTCTCCACCTTTTTATCCGTCAAAATCCGCTCAGCTTCCGCAAGCGATACATTTCCCTGAGCCGTTACCAAATTCTCTTTCGTCATAACCGATGAGATTGGCCGGTCGCTCGATTCGAGGAATCGCATATCGCGGCGGGTCAGGATTCCGACGAGTTTCCCGGATGCTTCGACGATTGGGATTCCAGAAACGTTCTGTTTGCGCATCACTTCCTGGGCAGTTGCAACGCTAGCATTGGGTTGCAGGGTGACAGGATCGGGGATGATTCCGTTGGCGCTTCGTTTGACTTTGGTGACTTCGGCTGCCTGGGAAGCGACATCCATATTCTTGTGGATGATCCCGAGTCCCCCGACTTTCGCGAGGGCGATCGCCATTTCGCTTTCCGTGACGGTGTCCATCGGTGAGGACAACAGGGGGATTTCCAAGCGGATATTGGCAGTCAGCCGGGTCGATACGTCGACTTGGGACGGAAGAATTTCGCTGTAGCGCGGTTGGATAAGCACGTCATCGAACGTGATACCCTCACAGGCAATTTTGTCATCCATAAGAATGTTTCCTGGAGTATTTCAGATGCGATCCTGGAAACCGTTGAAGTATCCCAAAAAAGCTAGCTTGTGCAACCTCACTCAGAAATCCGAAAATTACAAAAGCAAAATGTTAAAGTTTACCGTTCAGGGGGAGTTGTTTGGTTGAAGTGGCGGTAGGGGTTGTTCCGATGATACCGATTAGAAGGGCTCGCAGGCAGAGCCATCGAAGGTCTTATCGATTGAGGAACGACCCCGTGAAACGACGCAGGCAAGAAGGCAAGACGCTCCGAAATACTCGAATCGGTGCATATTTCACCCGCCGCCAGGCCCAGAACGCCATTAAGCAGTTGCTACTTACCATGGTGGCCGGGGTGGGTGTTTTTCAAGGGCTTGGGGTGGTCGAGGCCCAGGTGCCCGGCAGCGGGAATGCTTCGAGGCGTCCGATGACGTTGCCGCCGAGTTCGCAGCCTAGCTCGGCACAGAATTTGCCACAGAATCTGCCGCAGAGTGCCCCGCAGAGTTTGCTGCAGAGCGGAAATCCTGCAGCGGGAGAAGCGAAGCTGCAGGTTTACGCACTTCCCACGGAGTACGTGGCTTATGCGGTTGGTCAATTGCAAGCGCAATTTGGGGCGGACAAGCGGGTTCGCATTACGACTGAGCCGGAGACGGGCCGCTTGATGGTGCTTGCACCGGAATCCACACAGCGAAAGATCGCCGAATCGGTCGCTGGCATTACGCAGCAATTGAGTCCGGTTGCGACGGATGTTTCTGGGCATGTGCTTTCGAATTCGGTTCAATCGCGTCAGTACAAGCTTCAGAAGATTGGTTGGCGAGAGCTAGAGGACGCGATCTCGAGGATTGCGGGGGCGAAGCTGACGGTTTCTACGACCAACAATGGCGAGGTTGCTCAGTTGCAGTTGATGACCGATGCTGGTCCTCGCGAGATTATGACGATCGATCGCAGGCGGGACGAAGTACGGATGCAGGGAAGTCCCAAGGACGTGTTGGCTTGGACGCAGGTGGTAACCGCTGTAGATATGGCGCAAGCCGACCCGCAGCGTCCGACGCAGATCGTGCCTATTAATCCGGCGACCCCAGAGCGGATTGAGACCGCGTTGCGTTTAGTGCGATTAGCATCGTATCAGCAACCTCCGCAGGACGAGCAAGTTACCGGGCAGTTGCCGGCCGATGCACAGGATGATAATTCACCTGGTATGGCTGTTGGGTCGCCTGATTCGCTCAGCAGCGGCACGGGGCTTATCGGTGACGTAGATATATCTTTCGTCCCAGAGATGGGATTGGTGATTGTTAAGGGTGGCAAGCGGGATGTGGCTCGCGTGTTGGAGGTGATCGATCAGATCAAGAAGCAGAGTGCCGAGACGCAACCGGAGATCGAAGTTTATCCGCTCAAGCATGTCAATGGCGTAGCTTTAGAGCCAGTGTTGAAGGATTTAAATGACAAAGTCTTCTCGCCGCGTCAGGGGCAGATCAGTCTTTATGCGTTGGGTCAACCGAATTCTTTGTTGTTGATAGGACGTCCAGAGGCGCTTACCGGGATCAAAGAGTTGATCGGCAAGTTGGATCAGCCGTTGGATCCGAACAACCAGTTGCGAGTATTCCGGTTGGTGAATTCATCGGCGGTCGATGCTGAGACGATCGTGAGGAACTTCTTTGGTGATATTTCGACGCAAGCGACCGGTGGCAATGCTGCTGCGGCGGGTACGCAGTTGAATGCACGAGTCAAAGTGGTCGCCGACTATCGGACCAATTCGTTGATCGTGCAAGCGTCCCCTAGGGACATTGCCGAGGTGGCGCGATTGATTTTAGAGATCGACGTAGAGTCGACACCGGCCGAGAATGAGATTCGGGTGTTCCCGGTCAAGAATGCAGTGGCTTCGGAGTTGCAGCCGATCCTTCAGTCTGCAATTACAGGTTCAGCCGCAGCGACCACCGGCCAAGGTGGGGCACCTGGTGGCCAGCAACAAGCGACTGGTGGGACGGGCAATTCCCGAGCTCCGAGCAGTCGATTGATGGTGGTTCCACGCGAGGGAGATCCGGTAAACTCGGGAATTCTCGCTGGTGTGACCATCACAAGCAATCCAAGCATCAACGCGTTGGTTGTGCGTGCACCGTCGAAGAGCATGCCGTTGATTCAAGCATTGATCGAGCAACTGGATCAACTTCCTAGTGCCGATGCGAGGATCAAGGTTTATCCTGTAATCAATGGTGATGCGACGAGCCTTGCAAATACCTTGCAACAGATCTTTGGTTTGCCTGCGACTGCGGGAACAAACACCAACAATGCAGCCACAGCCTTGGGGCTTCAGAATTTGGCCGCGTTGACCGGTGGCGGTGAAGGCTCACTGGTTCAACTACGTATTTCCGTCGATACCCGGACCAACAGCATCATCGCTTCAGGTGCTCCATCGGACCTTGAAGTGATCGAAGCTTTGTTGTATCGACTCGATGAGACCGGTGGGCAACAACGCAACAATGAAGTAGTTTGGTTGCGTAACGCAAATGCGATCGACGTATTTAACGCGCTCAATACGTTGCTGACCAACCAGCGAACGGTGATCACTCAGCAATTGGTTACCGGTCAGGCGATCAGTTTGTTTGAGCGGATTGACCGAGAAGTCTTCGTCGTCTCGGAGCCATCGACCAACAGTCTGATCATCAGTGCCACTCCTCGGTACATGCAGCAGATCAAGCAAGTCATTGAGCGGCTTGATCGTCAGCAACCGATGATTGCCGTGGAGATATTGATTGCCGAAGTGACTTTGGATGACGCGTTTGACATCGGTACGGAGTTGGGATTGCAAGACTCCTTATTGTTTGACCGCAACAGTGCAACCGGTGGGACTTTGAACAGTCCAGCGTTTAACTTGGGAACACCGTTCGGGTTGAATCAACCGCAACGCCGTCCGCAGAATGTCGCAGGCCAGGGGCTTTCGAGCTTCGCGATGGGGCGATCGAATGCGGACTTGGGGTACGGTGGTTTGGTGTTAGCAGCAAGTAGCGAGTCGGTGGGGTTGCTGTTCCGGATGTTGCAAGATGCCAACCGTGTTCAGATCCTCTCGCGTCCAAGCTTGATGACCATCGATAACAACATCTCCGTGGTGAACGTCGGTCAGTCAGTTCCGACGCTGACGGGTACCACGAACGGTATCAACGGTGTGACCACTGGGGTTAACTACGTCAATACAGGTTTGACGATGCAGATTCAGCCGCGAACGAATCAAGACGGGCTGATTAACATGATCGTTGCGGTCAGTCGTTCGAACATCGATCCGAGCGGTGGAATTCCGATCGGATTCCAGATCGACGGCCAAGGAAACTCGCAGCCGATCAGCGCTCCGATTTTCAATCAAACGTTGGCTCAGACACGTGTAACTGCCTACGATGGTCAGACAGTCATCCTCGGTGGTTTGATCACCAAGGAACGAGCGACTCGATCCCGTCGAATTCCTTTCTTGGCAGATATTCCTCTGGCTGGCTGGTTGTTCCGCTACGACAGCGAAACCGAACGCCGAACGGAATTGTTGGTTGTGATGACTCCACGGGTGATCAATTACAACGATCCGAACAAGCTTGACATGATCAAACAAGTTGAGTCGTCGCGAATGAGTTGGTGTTTGGCTGACATTCTCAACGTCTATGGCGATGTTGGGTTGAGCGAAGGGAACGGATTGTGGGGACCGGCAGCGAGCCCTGTGATTTATCCGGACACAAACCCAACCGGTGATGTTGGTCGAAGCGAACCGGGCGTGAATATCGACGGAGCTGGGGCACCGACTTATCTGACTCCGAGTCTCGATAATGTTCCGCAACCTCTCGCACCCCAATCGATCCCGACGGTTGGTACTTGGAACGGTGAGGTTCAAGTAGGGCCGTACGGCGCACAATCCAACGGCAATGTGATTTCGAACGGTGCTGTGATATCGAACGGTAGTGCGGTACCTAACGGTCAGTTTGCACCAAGTAACCAGTTTGTACCAAGTAACCAGTATTCACCTAACGGCCAGCCTGTGGGCAACGGCCAGTATGCTCCGGGTGCGGTGTTGATGGGCGAGGAGGAATCAACTTTGATTCTCCAGCAGGAAGTCCCGCAAGGATCGGTGCCACAGAGAGTACAGCAGCAGGTTGTTCCTGGTGGGCCGACGTCGAGTCGTCAGGGGCCGAAGACCTTGTTGAGAAACGGTGTGGCTCCTGCGAACTCAACCACTGTTGGGTCAAGCAACAACGGGAGTGTCCCGAACAACTATCAGCCGATCACCATAGCACCTTCGCCTTATGTTGTACCGGCTCCAAACATGCAGACCAACATGAGTATGCAAACGAGCAATAGCAACGGCAATACCCTTCGCGTGAAGTAGTGCGGTCGGATTCAAACCGAGTCCACTTGACGATAACAGACTTACCCGAGTGCACGGCAGCATAGCAAGAAACCCAACGAATTCAGTGAGCTTAATCATGCAATTGCGATACGCAAAATTAAAAGATTCGAAGCGAGTAGTAGCGATGAGTTCCTCGCGTTGGCTCGTGTTCTTGGCGATGTGTTGTGTTGCTGTTTCCGGTTGTGCGTCGATGACGGACAAAGGAAAGGGGAAGAAGAATGAAGACTCGAAGTGGTCTTTGTTCAAGAAAAAAGAGTACCAGATTCCGCAAAGTATGAATGTCACTTGGGTGCACGACATCATCTCGGTTCCCGGCAAGCCCCCGACACGAGGGTTTGGGGGGCGGATATATTTCTACAACGAGAAGTCTCAGACGATTCCCGTTGATGGTGAAGTGATGGTCTATGGGTTCGATGACACGTATGAATCCCATGAAGGGGTTGGGATGGATCAAGCGGACAAGCGATATCGGTTTACTCCAGAGCAATTCACGACCCACTTCTCTGAAGGAGATCTTGGGGCTTCCTATAGCATCTGGGTACCATGGGATGCCGCACCGGGTGCGAAGAAGAAGGTCATGCTGATCCCGACATTTAAGTCGAAGGATGGGAAGGTGATCCGTGGCAACGCAGCTACTTTGCTTCTTCCTGGCTGGACTGAAGAGGAAGCGGCCGGGAAGGTAATTCAAGCGGGCGCGACCCAGGCGAATAAGAATCAACAAGGTGTGCAATTAGCTTCGGCAACAGGAGCGCCAATGCACGGTGGCTCAGATATGATGGGTCAAGCGAACGCCATGGGCTCTGACGGGATAGTTCAAGAACGTCCGAGAACGACAACGATCCAGATGCCTGCCAGGGCGGCTGCTCGCGTACAGCCTTTATTGACCCCTGAGCAAGCAACGCAGTTGCTCGAGCAAGCACGCAGTGCGAATTTCGATCCTGCGACTTTGCAACAGTTGGGAGTACAGACTCCATCGGGGGCGGGCGGAGCATCTACCGGAGCAGCACCTGCTGTGGGGAACGCCTCGGGAGTTCCCGGGACCCAGGGAATGCCAGTAGGTTTCGGCAATCAAGACATGTCGATGCAACGAGCGATGAACTCTGGATCGACACCCTTGTTTCACGTGCCTTCTGCGGGAATGAGCCCATCGCTTTTGCCTGGCATGCCGAATCAGCTATCGGTGATGCCGAATGCGACTATGCAACATTCCGCCAGCGGTTCGGGAGCTAGTTTCGGACAGCAGGGACAGACTCAAGCTGGGATTGGGATGCAGCCACAACCAGTTCATTCCGGACTGAATCAACACCCGGCTCAAGTTTCATCAAACGCTCCATCAGCCTCTTATCCGCTTCGGTAGCGACCGTACCACGCAGGGTGACTTCTCCACCCTCGACGCCAATGTTGATGTTTCGCAAGCGTTGTTGAATGGGAGAGCGAGAGATTCGCTCTTCGATTCGATTGGTTACTGCTGGGATGGAGTTTGGCGAGATTTGGAAGTCGGGTTTGACCGTAGCACGAATCGGCTTTTTGCCTTGCTGGTTCCCTTGAGCACCAAATCCATTGGTGCGGTTGCGGTTATTCAAGCCGCCGCCGAGTCCGCCGATACCACCGAGTCCACCAAGCCCCCCGAGTCCGCCACCAAGTCCACCCCCAAGTCCACCAAGGCCGCCACCTAGACCGCCGCCAAATCCCCCACCGAAACCGCCACCGGTACTTCCGCCGAAAGCATTTGCACCGAACGCGCTACCGGATCCACCTCCACTGGCACCACCGCTGGCACCGACACCGAACTGGGAAGACCCAGTCATGGTGCTGGCCGTGATTGGGCGTGTGTTCAGATTGCCGATGAAGTTCTGTCCTGTCACCCCAGGTCCGCCGAAGGTTCCTGGATAATTTGATGTGTTCGTTCCACCTAATCCTCCCCCGAGGGCACCCGATCCGCCGCCGAAGGAGTTTCCGCCAAAGCCACCTCCGCCGATGCCGCTTTGGGTTCCACCGCCGAAACCTCCGCTGGTGCCACCGAAGCCGCCACCTGTCATTCCACCCGAAGTGAATTGAGCTTGAGCGCTCGAAATGGGATCGAGATTAGCAATCAAACCGGTGGTGAGCAACGCGGAGGTGGTAACGCAGGCCAACGAGCGTAGGCATTTTGGTTTCATGGTACTTTTCATTCTTTTTATTCCTGCGTTTTTTCCGGCGTTCTTTCGCCGACTTTGCCAAAAGGAAAGGGCTTCTGTGGATACCTAACCCGTCAATTGTAGCGAGGTTGCGACCCAAGGCTTGAAAAAACCGGCTCGGTGTTTTCAACGACAACGCAATTCTACGACGAATGAGTATCGAATCTTGTGGCCGCTATTCTCGAACTTCGGGGCAAATTTAACGTTCGCATGGATTCTTTCGAGTTTTCGGTGCCAGGGCAAGTCCACTGTTTCCCTGGATTCGGCTTGCTGTGCTTTTCGCGGATTCCAGGTCGGCTTATACTGTTCGCTTGGATTGATACGGGATACCAGTGTTTGTACGGAGCCCGCCAGTTCGAGCAACCGGAGGCCGTAATCGGTTGCTGGTTTCTTCCATCCAACATTTCCAAGCTGACAGGAACGTTATTATCGCTTCGGGACATCAAGGATCAGATCGAGCGCAAAGCGCGAAAAGCAGCGAAGTAATGGAACGCGCTTCGGAGCCTCAGGTAGGGGGCAAGTTTGCACTTACAGACCACTGGAAGTTCCTAGCTAACGCCGTGGATGCTGCATTAGAAGCGAACATCGGGGAACTTGGTGATGGATGTCCCGAACGCTTGCGAGCCGCGATCGGCTATTCACTTTTGTCCCCCGGTAAACGGCTTCGTCCAGTCCTATGCTTGCTTACTTGCGAAGCCTTGGGCGCGTCGCATCAAGTAGCTCTTTCAAGTGCTTGCGCCTTGGAGATGATCCACTGTTATTCGTTGATTCACGATGATTTGCCGGCGATGGATGACGACGATTTGCGTCGGGGGCGCAAGACGTGTCATCGCGAGTTCGACGAAGCGACAGCGATTCTTGCCGGAGATGCTTTGCAGCCGCTGGCATTCGAGACAATTCTTACCAGCTCTATGCCTGATTCGGTCAAGGTGCAAAGCGCCTTGGTACTGTCCCGAGCGGCGGGTTCGGTAGGGATGGTCGGAGGTCAGATGGATGATTTGTTGGGGGAGAAGCGTCCGGAGATGCTTTTGGGGCCCAAGGGGCCTGAGCGCGAACCGGGGGAGCAACTCTCATCGATTCATCGACGCAAAACAGGAGCGATGATCGAAGCATCGGTTGTTTTGGGGGCTTTGGCGGCGGGTGCTACGACAGAATGTCTGAATCAGGTCGCGAAGTATGGTCAAGGAATTGGAATTGCGTTTCAAATCACCGATGATCTGCTGGACGTAGAGTCGACAGTTGAAAAGACTGGTAAAGCGACGGGGAAGGATGCCCAGCGAGGTAAGTTGACCTTTCCTGGGCTCTATGGTGTAGAGGAAAGCCGTCGGATGGCGGATTGGCATGTATCCGAGGCGATCAACGCATTGGAAGAGCTTGGGCAAGAGGCCGATGGACTACGGCAACTTGCGATGTACATCTTGAAAAGGAACACGTAATGGCGTCTCATCCCCTGCTTTCCCAACTTGAATCGGCCGACCCGCTGCGAAGCATGGGGGCCGATCAGCTTGAGCAGCTGGCAAGTGAAATTCGAGACGTTTTATGCAATTTGTTGGCCACGAGAACGGCACACTTTGCGTCAAACCTTGGAGTTGTCGAACTCTGCTTGGCTCTCCACAGTGTTTTTGACTTCAAATCGGATCGTTTGATTTGGGACACGGGGCACCAGATTTATCCCCACAAGTTGATTACTGGCCGCTACAAGAACTTCAAGTCCATCCGAGAACGGGGTGGCTTGATGGGCTATCCGAATCCATCGGAGAGCGAATACGACCTTTTTATGACCGGGCATGCCGGCTGTAGCGTCTCGACGGCCTTGGGTTTGAAGTCTGGCGACGATTTGTTGGGTGGAAGATCAAAGAAGAGCATCGCGGTGATTGGCGATGGCGCGTTTCCTTCGGGAATCGTCTTTGAAGCGATGAACAATGCTGGGGAACTGAACAAAGATCTCATCGTCGTGCTCAACGACAACAAAATGTCGATTTGTCCACGGGTCGGTGCCTTGGCCAATTATCTTGATCGACTCCGCACGAATCCCTTTTACACGGGGCTCAAGCATGAAGTGACGAAGATGTTGACGAAGGTACCGGTCTTTGGTGACTCCACCGAGCGATTTTTGGCTCAAGTGAAAGAGGGAGTCAAAGCCGGCTTCGTAGGAGGGATGCTGTTTGAGGAGTTTGGGTTTAAGTACATAGGTCCTATCGATGGGCATGATATCCGATTGCTCAAAAAGTACTTGGAGATGGTCAAGGACTTAGAGGGCCCGACGTTACTGCACGTAGTAACGGAAAAAGGGCGAGGGTACAAACCTGCGGAAGATGACCCTGTGTACTTCCACACGCCGCCTGCGTTTGAGGATGAGGATGGCAGTCCGAAGATTCTCAGCATCGGAGAGAAACCGGCTTTTACGAACTATGCAAGGGATGCGATTTTATCGCAGATGCGTAAAAACGAGCGAGTTACTGTGATGACCGCCGCGATGTGTCAAGGTAACAAGCTCGAACCCGTCCGCGACGAGTTCCCCGAGCGTTTCTTCGACGTCGGGATTTGCGAATCGCATGCGGTGGCTTTTGCTGCTGGTCAAGCGAAGGTGGGGTTGCGTCCAATCGTTGCGATTTACTCGACGTTTATGCAGCGATCGTACGATCAGATATTCCAAGAAGTTGCCCTGCAAAATTTGCCCGTGGTTTTGATGATGGATCGCGCAGGCTTGACCGGCCCGGACGGCCCAACGCACCACGGACTCTTCGACATCGGTTACACGCGGGTCTTCCCGAATATCGTTATGATGGCACCTGCGGATTCGACCGAAGTTGAACCGATGCTTGAGTTCGCACTCCAGCATTCTGGCCCTACCTCCATCCGTTATCCAAAAACAAGTGCCCTGGCTTTCGATCGTCCTAAACAACCGATTGAGCTTGGGAAGTCCGAGATCATCCGACAAGGCAGGGATGGAACCATTTTGGCGATCGGTGCGATGCTTCAGCAAGCACTCAGCGCTGCGGATCAGTTAGCCGCCGAAGGGATCGACGTTCAGGTGGTCAATGCGAGATTTATCAAGCCTTTGGATATCGAGCTTCTAGAAAAGGTGTTCAAAGAATCACGTTTTGTGGTCAGTGTCGAAGAAGGAGCACTGGCCGGTGGATTTGGTTCTGCTGTTCTCGAAGCGGCTTGTGAACGGGGTTGGGATACGCGAATTCTGCGAACGATCGGGATCCCTGATCGATTTGTCGAGCATGGGGAACGCAACGAACTGCTTGCGTCACTGGGAATGGATGCTCCTGGAATAGCAGCGACATGCCGGAAGCTTTTAGAGCGGTACCCCGAAGTAGTCGGCGTCTGACTTCGGGCTCTTCGTTGTTGAAAAGGTAATCATGGAACACGGATTTATTGCTTGGGCAAAGCAACGCGCGATGCGTTTGCCGAAAATCAAGCTTGGGATTGGGGACGACTGTGCACTGATCGCTCCTGACGGAGCAGACGCAGTCGTGACGACAGACTCTTTGTGCGAGGGGACTCACTTCATTCTTGAGGAATGTGGGCCGTATGCTGTTGGGCGTAAACTACTAGCGGTGAATTTGAGCGACCTTGCTTCGATGGCAGCTGAGCCTGTCGCTGTGTTTCTTTCGTTGTGCTTGCCTCGCACTAACGCGGAGTCTATCGCCGCAGAGATATACGAGGCAGTATGCGATGGCTGTCAGAAGTATTCGGTAGCCATCGGTGGTGGAGATACCAACGTGTGGGATGGACCTTTGGTGGTCCACATGACGGCAATCGGTCGCGCGCGAGAAAATGGATGCTGGCTTCGAAGCGGCGCAAAACCAGGTGATCGGCTTGTTGTAACTGGGAAGCTCGGCGGAAGTTTGCTTGGTAAGCACTTGGATTTTGAACCGCGATTAGAGCTTGCTCGCGAGCTCTATCAGCTCGGAATTGTCAATGCAGCAACGGATATCAGCGATGGACTCGGAGTTGACTTGCTCAACCTAACCGTTGCTAGTCGTTGCGGAGCCGAGGTGGATTTGGACGCGATCCCAATCAGTGATGCGGCGATCGAGCGATCGCAAGGATCGGGAGCTGCTCCTCTCGAGCATGCTTTGGGGGACGGAGAAGACTTTGAATTGCTCCTGGCCGTGGATTCAAATCGCTTGGGTGATTTGCCCAGCGAAGTTGCTGGGATTCCTTTGACTCAGATCGGTACTTTTGTTTCAAGAACCGGTCTATGGGCTAGGAACAAGCGTGGATTGGTGCAATTACCTGCGCGGGGATATGTCCATAGCTAAGTCGTATCCTTGAAAAGAAAAAGCCGACCGTAGCACAAGGGTGCTAGCGATCGGCTCAGTAATTCGAATGCTGGTTTCCGCGAGATTTAGCTGGTTTCAATAACTGCTCTTCGTTAAAGCGACGCTTTTAATCGCTTTGATTATTGAAACAGAGCCGCGATTTTCTGAAAGGCCTTGATCGACTCGATAGCTTGTTCTGCTGATCCGCTTTGACGAATGAACTCGCTCGTAGCTTTCAAGTTCGATACATCGAAGGAAGCAGCAGCGGTTGCTGGCTTGGTGCCGCTAGCAACTTGTGCCTTGCCTCGCGTCTTGCGACGACCTTTCTTCGCGGTCGGGGTTCCACGAAGGGCTTGGCTTACGAGGGCTGGATATACCTTGTGCCCTTGTGCCGAGAGTTCCTTAATGATTTGCGAAGGCTTCATGTCAGGGTTTGCAGTTGCGAAGTCTCTGATTAACTGCGATTTGTTCCCGCTTGACTTGGTACCCTTTTTCAAGATTAAACTCCTAAGTGTGTCTGAGAATATGATTGCTCGGCGT
The DNA here is from genome assembly GCA_903820735.1 of uncultured Pirellula sp. Lineage (GTDB taxonomy): Bacteria > Planctomycetota > Planctomycetia > Pirellulales > Pirellulaceae > JBKCUI01. Next base: position 3,986 of record CAIJIZ010000189.1, on the reverse strand, counting down.
GTCTGTACGATAGTTCCGCGTTATTAAAATGCAAATCAAAAGAAAATTGAATTGATTAAATACCGAATTCCACCGGTTTTTGAAATAAAAAACGTCGCGTTATTCTCCTCGCAGTTAGAGACTTAACGCTGTCAAGTGGGGTTGGGCGAACAATTTTTGACGGTTGACCGATCGCGGATTTCAACGGATGGTTGTGGACGCTTGGCGTTCATTAACCGAACGCAATGAAACAAGCGATGGTTTGTTACTCGTCATGAAGGAGTGTGCTATGCGCAAAGTTGCATTGATTTGCTTGCTAGGGTTTGCTGGAGTACTGGCGACAGGATCTGGTTCTGCCTTGGGTTGCGATACCTGCATTGCCCAGAATAAAGCCCAGCAGCAAGCCAGCGAGGGGCGATGTCGCCACGTCGGTGGCTCGATGGGATCGGGGCGTTACGAGGGAGTAGGATTTTCTACTGTCTCCGCCGATCATGCGATTTCCAAGTGTTGTTATTGGGGACAACGCACAGCGATTGGGATCGGCGTCGCACGCGGTCGCAACGGCTGGTATGCAACAGTTCTGTACCGCTAGTAAGTCTGTGGACACGAACCGGATCTTAAAGTGATTCGATCTGTCCGTTGCTATCCCCAAAGGAATCAGTTGTGATTCCAACCCGATTTAAAAGCGTTAAATAAAGATTGCACAGGGGGACTTCCCCTTGCAATCGGATGTGCTGACCGGATTGAATGCTTCCACCACCCTTTCCTCCGAGCAAGATCGGTAGGTTGTCTGGATCGTGTCGGTTTCCATCGGACATACTCGATCCGAAGACGATCATACTGTTGTCGAGAAGGTTCGAGTCTCCTTCTTGGATAGAACGAAGTTTCGTTAGGAAGTTTGCGAATTGTTCAACATGCCAACGATTGATTTTTTGGTATTGAGCGATTTTCTCGGCGTTGTTTTCATGGTGTGACAATTCGTGGTGTCCACCTTTAACTCCATCGATAAACGAGAAGTTTCTTCCAGAAACATCGTTTGCAAACATTAGGCTACAAACGCGTGTTGAATCGCTTTGAAAAGCCAGAACCATCAGGTCGAGCATCAAGCGAATGTGGTCGCGGAAATCGCTCGGCACGCCCTTCGGAAGGCTTTGTGCCACTTCTGAATCGGGGCGGAAACTCTCGTCGCGGTCGGGGTGAGCAGCCGCGTATTCGATTCTCTCTTCCACCGCTCGGACTGAATCGAGAAATTCATCCATCTTGAACTGATCGTCGCGACCCAATCGTCGGCGCACGTCTTTTGCATCTTCCATGATGTAGTCTAAAAGGAGTGCTCTTTTACCCCCCTGCCCTTCTCCGGTCGAATTCTTTTTCCCAAACAAACGCTCGTAGACAACTCTTGGGTTGATCTCTTTGGCTACCGGCCGCTGGGCACTTTGCCAAGAGATGTGAGAGCCGTAGAGCCGAGTGTACCCTACGTTGCTATCGATACCACTGATGACTGGTTCGGTCCCAAGTTCCAAGGAGCTCAATGGGGTCTGACCTCGCCAATTTTGGGCAAAGAATTGATCGATTGAGATCCCACCGCTACTGACATCCCGTCCGGTGGTTTTAACCACAGGCATTCCGGTGAGGAAATTAGCGGTTTTCGCATAGTGTCCGTCGCCACCATGGCTGTTCTTTTTATCCAAACCACTCAGTACTGTTACGGAATCGCGAAGAGGTTCGATCGGCGAGAGCGATGGACTCAAGGCGTAACCTTTGCCCTCCTCTTGAGGGACCCAGTCGTTCTCCCAGACACCATTTGGGAAATAGATAAATGCCGTTCGAACTGGCGGCTTGGATTTCGCATCGCTGGCCCCCGAAGCTCGAGATTCGTTGCACAACGACTCCAGAAAAGGCAATGCAAGAGACAGTCCGGAGCCTGCTAGCCCAGTTCCCAGAAGTCCCGTGCTACGAAGAAACGTTCGTCGGCTCTGTCCTGCTGACTGAGAGCCCAGGTGCGAAGTAACCGTTCGTGAATTTGGATTATGCATTCGGATTCGATGGCTGTTGTTGATTGAAGTCTTTGTGAATTCGTTTTACTTGCCTGGATAGTATCGGTGCTGAAAAGGGTAGGACAGCAGAATCTCTTCGAGGATAACATCCGCGCGATTCTCACTGCGCAACCTCTGTAAGGCGCGATCTTGAACGCATTGATCGAACTTGTTCAGATCGCGTCCGAAAGCGAATCCCACAAGCTTGCGAATGGCGTGCTTCTCAAATTCGTCGCGGCGTTTTAGCAAGACCTCTTTAAGTCCCTCTGCTCCAGAGAATGTGTCACCCGAGGGTAATACTCCTTGGGCATCAATCGGTTTGCCGAACTCTTCGCTGCGCCACTGTCCAATTGCATTAAAGTTTTCCAAGCCGAACCCCAATGGATCCATGCGATCATGGCATGAAGCGCATTGGGCGTCTGTGCGGTGCCGGCTCAAGCGTTCCTTCAAGGTCAATTCAGATCCGGGTTCTGACGGTACATCTTCAAGGGCTGGCACGCCCGGTGGAGGCGGTGGGACTTTCGCTCCTAAAATCTCTTCGAGAATCCACCGCCCTCTCAATACGGGACTTGAGCGTCGCGGGTAGGATGTTCGTGTGAGAACAGCGGCGGAAGTAATAATGCCTCCCCGGTGCGTCTGCACCGTTGGAAGCCATCCCCAATGGTCGGCATTTTGAAACTCCGGAGCTGCAAGCGCCTGCTCGTTTAAGCCGTAGTGAGCTGCCAGCGAGCGATTGACAAGAATCCGATCCGAGACCAATAACTCTGTCAGCGGCCTTGCTTCCCTAAAGACTCCGCTGACGGTTCGTACGACTTCTTCTTGAAAATCACGAAGTCGATCCTTGTTGAATTCCGGGAAGACTTCGGCATCTGGTTGCTGGCGAATCAGGTCGGTTAGTCCGAGCCACTGCAAACCAAAATTCTCACCGAGCGCTAGCGCACGTGGATCTGCAAGCATTCGTTGTAACTGATCGCGAATGACCTCGGGCTCCATCAAGCGTCCTTGGTCCGCCAGATCTAATAGCTCATCGTCTGGGATCGACGACCAAATCAGCAAAGCAAAACGCGTTGCGAACTGATGCTGGCTTAATCGTTGCACTCCACCACGTTCTTTTTCAGAAGGCCCATGCGAGTCTGTCGAGGGTTCTTCGACGACAAACAGAAAGTTTGGAGATGCAAGGATCGCTTGTATCGCAAGCGATAAGCCTTGTTCCTGCCCGATTCGCGTGATGGATTCTTCTTGGGAATTAGGCTGGGAACCGTGAGTCTCGTCAAAGGATAGGAAACGCTCGAGTCTTTCAAGCTGAATTGGTTCAATCGGGCGTCTCCACGCTCTTTTCGCGAAGCTCTTGATGGTGTCCTTTGCAAAGGCATATTGCTCGGCAGGTACGGTTGAATCTTTCCGAGGATCGGCATTTGAGCGATAAAGCTCTCTTGCGAAATGCTCGGCGCTTTTCTCCGCTGCATCGAGGTAGGCTTCGATATGAATTGGCGAGGTGAAAAGGGCATCCCCGACGGTGTCGAATCCTATACCACCTGCACCGTCGCTCGGTGGAGTTTGGTCTTCTGGCAAAAGGTAACCGGTGAGATCTTCGATTGCGCGGCGGAACTCGAATCGAGTCAGCCGTCGGCTCATCACTGCGCCTTGATACCAAGCTTGTGTTTCTTCGGAAGCAATCTGATTGCATAGATCGGCCCCGGGTCGGGAGTCTACCCAACGATGCAATGTCCCTTTTTCTGGATCGGATAAACCGGGGCTTCCCTGCGGGGGCATTTCATTGAGTCGCACCCGTTTTGCAAGTCTCTCCCACGCATCTGCGGCGGCAATTGCAGAAGTCGCATCGGGAAACTTGGTTAAGTCCAACTCGCCTTCAATCTTCTCTCCGCTGTGGCAGCTGTAGCATTTTGATTGAAGGATTGGGAGGACTTTTTCCTCATACGTTTTTCCCCATTTGCGAAGTAGTTCTTCGTC
>CAIJIZ010000188.1 GCA_903820735.1 uncultured Pirellula sp. | reverse complement strand
GGTGGTTTTCCAAGAGAACATCGTTCCGAAAGAGACGTTGTCCGAGGAAGCCTTGGATCTCGCGGTTCAGTCGCAAACGAAACTGCCTCCCAAGACAGCGCCAACGCGTGGTCAACTCGGGAAGAGTCTGTTCGATCAATTGTTGGCACAGGACGGAACTCGAGGATTGATTGCAGAAGGGGAATCGAAAGTGTCAGCCATCAAAACGGTCTCATTCGAACGCGACTCCATCCCGGTAATGGTGACCTCCATCCGGTACTACACACCGCGTTAGGATCGACCGGCTGGACGCCGATTCCACGAAATTACGACTTTCAGGTTCAACACACTTTCATTCACGAATGACTCTTATGATGACACAACGATTCTCTCCCGCCAGCAATCGCGGCGCCTGGCAAATCCTTCTTTCTGTCTTCGTAACCTTTCATGCGACGAACTTGGTCGGCAACGCTCAGGAACCAACTGCCAACGAGAAATTGCTTGTAGAAGTCAAAGGTATTTTGCGCAGTCGATGCAATGAGTGCCATAGCCCAGAAGCGTCTCTGGCCGACTTTGCAATTCTCGATGTAGCGTCGCTGATTAAGGCCAACGTGATCAAAGTTGACAAGCCAGATGCCTCGAAGTTGATGGAGGTTCTTACGACCGAAGACGATGATATTCGTATGCCGAAAGATTTGCCAGCTCTTCCGGCATCGGAAATCGAAAAGATCCGTCGTTGGATCGTCGAAGGTGCGGCTCCGTTTCCATCCGATGTAGCTGTGCCGAAAGAGAACGACCGTGAAGAAGCATTCGCGTCGGTCACCGGTGTCGATTACGTACTGAAACATATCCTTGCACATCAGCGATCGCTCCCGGCCAATTCTCAACGCTTCCTGCGATACTTCAGCTCGAACCACTTGCTAACCCGTGGTGCGACACGCGATGAACTTAATCTGCATCGTGACGCTCTCGCCAAAACAATTAATCATTTAACCTATGAACGCGATCCCGTCACAGTCGAAGCAATCGATGGTGAGACAGCCTCAGTCTTTGCCGTCGACATTCGCAAGCTTGGTTGGCATCGCGATGCTCTGCGATGCGTAGGGGACACTAGCTCAGGCAAGAAATCGCTAACCACCTACGATTTGCTGTTACTCGAATATCCCTACGGTATCGGATACGAGGATTCGGAGACCTTTGGACGGCTTACAACCGAGTTTATGAAACCCGCCGGACTTGTACGTCAGATACCTTACCTACGAATCGATTGGTTTTGTAGCTTGGCTCTGCAGCCAATTCTCTACCACGACATTATGCACCTGCCGACCAACGTGGCTGATCTCGAACGTGAGATCATCGGCGTCGACGTAGCTGCAGAACTGGAAAACCACAAAGTGGCTCGTGGTGCAGTCATTCTTTCGGGAGTGTCACGCAACAATCGAGCTGCGGAGCGATACTCGTCACCGCATGGTGCTTATTGGAAGTCGATCGATTACGCGACAAATAAGGGGAACGAGAATATCTT
>CAIJIZ010000187.1 GCA_903820735.1 uncultured Pirellula sp. | reverse complement strand
TCGTCATGTTGTCTACTCCCTTCCGCCATACCGTTCCACCGGTTCGCCATGCACTGGCGTCCCAAGAGTCATCAGCCGCAGATCCAGGAAGTCTGTCTCAAAGAGGATGTCGTATTCGATCGATAGGCGATAAACGTCAAGCCGATTGTGGTCGAAGAAGTGTTCTGTCATGCTTGCCCCATTTCGATTACGAGCACGAGCACCGTTTCACTGAGCACGAGCACGATATGTTACTCCATGCCAGAACGTTCGAGCTAAGCTGGCACGCCGTTGGGGCTCAGCTTGAGCGAGGGGTTAGGCGTCTCCGTGGCAAAGCTGAAAGGGCATTCACTCACTCTCGAAGCTTTGAGTTCGTCATGACCACCCAGAGGTTAGCGCGCGCATTGCAGCTTGCTCTTGCGGTTTCAGAGGGTCGATGGCATTGACCTGACGCGGCAACGCCGCCGTTCTGTGGTCAGGTTGTTGCGTCACGCAAAGCTTCGGCTTAGCGGGCGTCACTGCTTTCGCCAGAGGTACCAAGTGGCAAGAAGCGGTATACCGGCAAGAAGGCTTGTGGAGATGAGCTGGGAGCCAGAGACGAAGAGAGGATGCTGAGTCAGTACGGAAGTTGTGTCCGCCTGTAGTTCACTTCCAACGGCTACACCGACAAGCAAGAGACCGATCAATGCTGCAGCAAGGGCTATGCCTGCAGCCACACCAAAAAGTAGAACGGCAGTCTTGTTCTTGAACATGTGAAGGCCTCCGACAGACGCGTTGGACGACGATGTTGCAACGTACGGCATACCAGTACCCCGCTTGGGGATACCACGGCGAACGGGACAGAAAGCCGCCCTGAACTACATAAGTGAGACGCCTAACGTTTGCGATCAGCGGGCGGCGGGAGTTGACTCGGCGTTATCAGAAACGTCGCTACCGCCGCTCCGTTGCATCGCTTTGTTATTTGCGATTCTGCGCGATGGCCTAGTGACATAAGTTCGTCCTGATTCTGCCTGACGGCGCTGTATGTCCGCGAAAATCCGATCGAGGTCGTAGTCGAACTCAGCACCTAAGCGATGGCGAATCGCTTTCATTTCTTCGGTTGGGTCAGGGATCGTCATATGTCACCAAAAGCTGTTCCGGCGTGCAAATTACTGCGGACTCGATGCCAGCATTGCGGCAAACAGCGTCAATCAAATGCTGGGTCGATGGATTCATTATATGCTTGAAGTTCCAAGTAGCCAAATAGTCGATGCCGTTGATCGCAGCCAGAGCAATGTGTAGTGCGTCCCGTGGTTCCGATTTAGGCACAGCGTGGGCTTCAATCAGCGACGCCGCGAGCTCATTTGCTATAGCGGTAGTTTGCAACACGTCAATGCCTTCCAAAATATTGAGCCGTTCGCTTGCAGCATCTTCATCGCCATCACCGCATTCGGCAATGACAAGGTCAGATACAAACAGAAAATACCGATCAGACGCAGATTCCCACCATTGTCTCGTGACCTGCTGTCGTGCAAGTACGGTTGCGACCGGATGCAGGCGTCCAGCTATGTGCCCAACAACAGTAGTTTCAAGGTAGATGCTTTTCATGCGCGTATTCTACCGCAAATAACGCCAACCGTCACCGAGCAGTCTATCCGGATCATCCGTGTAATCGATCAGGCTCGAACCACTGCGTCCTCCGATTGCTTCCGGTTTCCATGAGAGGATTTGACCCTACTTGCGATTGAGCCGAAGAACCTGCAGGCTCGGCCATTCGCACCGCGGGCATCCGAAGGTCGTGACCGACGATTGGTTGCTAGGGTAGCGATCGGCTAGTGGGATCGGATCGACGTCTTTAGCAAATGCCGCACTGCACTTGAGCAAGGCGAAGTCGACGCTGGTGCCTCGACCGTAACCGGAAGCGATGATCGTCCCGGTTCCTTTCTCGCTAGTGCCGTTGGTATTCCAGCGTTCGACGTTGACGGTTCGGCCACGCGTGGTACCGGCCACGTGGGTCTTGAAGAGCAACGCCGAAGTCGTGGTAACCACGCATCTGAACACCGAGGACATTGAAGTCCGCATCAGCGGTTTCGATCGTTCGAGCTTCTTGGCCGTTGAGGAACGCGACCTCGATCAGTGGCAGATCGTTCGGGTCGGTGATCAAGTACCAAGCCTTCGAGGAGTTGCCCGTGTAGAGGGCGTTGGCGAGGTACCGACTGACTTCCACGCGGAACTTGCCCACGTGTGGGTTGGTGAATGGTACCGATCGGCTTGCCATCGGAATCGACCAGGTCGTAGTAGGCAACTTCGGCCTTGGTCAATCCATCGATCGAGAGCACCGTGTCGGTCCCGGACAGGAAGTTCTTGTTTCCTACCGTAAAGAACCCTGAGTTGGCGAGGAAAACAGTCCAAAAAACGTCATTGATCTTCAGGCCTGAGCCGCGACCGAGTTTCCTCGGAACGGTCGTGATCGCGCCCAGGTCATCGTTGATGATGTCACGTCGGTCGACGGCCATCATCAATCCGTAGGTGTCGGCTCGGTTGGAGTAACTTTCGTTCCCAAGGTTGCCGTGCTTGAGTGCACCTCCAGGAGCGACCAGTTCGTACTGGTCCTTACCGATGAGCCCATTTCTCAAGGTAAAGACCCAAAAGAGTTCGGTGAAGGTCAACGAGTTCGTCCCTCGGGAAGTGGTCGACAAGCTGATGAAGAAAGCAAATCCAGTTTGGCAAGTGATCTTGGAGCTGAGCCGCTACGGTGGGTTTCGTACGCCCTCGGAAACGCTCTCGCTACGATGGGAAGACATCGATTGGGAAATGAATCGAATGAGTATCCCAGAACCGAAGGTCGAGCATCACGAAGGCCGAGGCATTCGCAGTTGCCCGATCTTCCCTGAGCTGAGACCGATCCTCGACGAAGCCTTCGAGATCTTCGGGGACAAGAGCGAATACGAGGTCGCGGCTCCACAATAACGAGCGGCAGCCAACACCGCGATGGGTTGGAAGAACTCGAACCTACGCAGCGAGATGACGCGACTCCTGCGACGCGCAGGTGTTTCGGGTTTGCCACGATTGTTCCATTCGATGCGGGCCAGCAGACAAACAGAACTCCAGCGCGAGTTCCCGCTGCACGTGGTCTGCTCCTGGCTTGGCAATTCACCACGCATTGCACAGCAGAGTTACTTGCTGGTCACCGAAGATGATTTTTCCAAGGCAGCCGGCGTGGCGAAGGTGATGGTGTAGGGGTGAGTCGCTAGGTGGTGCGGGGAGGGGGCCGGAAACAGGCATCCTTACACGATTTCGACCATTTTAACAGATCTCAGTGCCAATCGTGATGACACCACATGCATTGCCGTGCCGTAGGTGTTCTCGCAATCCTGTTACATTCAGGACAGCGGTTTACGAAGATGCGATCCGTGCAAGTAGAAATCAAACGATCGATTGCAATATCCTTTCGCGTAGCATAGGGGATTGTGAATGCAGCGATTACTTCCTCATCGGGTACATGGCCATCTCTATCCTCAAGGAAGCCGTAGAGTCTCTTAACTTTCCAATGATCGGAGTCCTTGATAATTGGAGTTGTGTATTCAATTGTTCGTCTTTCTAGAGGTGTCATCAAATGATGGAAGTGCTTGAAGACGTAAGCTCGTAAAGCCATTTCGTCGCAGTACGTCTCGGTCGTCAATTCGATGTCGTTGTAGAGCATGTTGATTGCATGGACGAACTTTTAATTCTCCCCCAACTAGTAGTGAGGGGGTTACTCCCCATATCTGGACAGTACTGATTTCCTCGCATCCGCTACGAGTGCGGTGTAATCCTCTCGAAACGGCTCAACCAATTCACGTTCCAACGCGGCCAGCGTATTGGCTAGAACAACTGTCTCGACGGCGTCAATCACGTTCTTCAGTCTGTCCGAGGTGAGTAGCTCGAAGAGTATAAGGGCTTCATCTGTCTCAACCTCAATTTTCACCACATTTTGCTCCAGCCTAGGCGAGGTATCTGACCTCTTTTAAAACGGATCGGCCTAAATCCAGCAGACCGCATCAATGCAGTCTATCACTCGATTGGGCCATTCTTGTGCCCTAACAATATCGGATGCCCCCAGGATCGCCAACATTTAGCTCGCGTGATGGCCGGTTTCAGCTTATTCTCGTCGCCACACCGCCTCAATACATCACTAACCTAGTTCGAATCCTACCGCCTCCACGGGTGTGGATCGTGGCCAGACCGGGACATGCAAGATCCCAGTGTATTCGGCGACTCGCGCGACTCGAAAAACGACTCGATTTGGGGGGCGCGACGCGAAATACAACGCCGCAGGCGCCATGCACCGAGTTGCATGGGCGCTACAGAACTCCAAAGCAACTGGCAAGAAATGCGAAAAACCCTGGGAAAACCTGGGTTTTGCAGCGGAGAGGACAGGAACCGAACTTCTGGGTGTTTTCCCAATATTTTTTGAGGTTCGAACGGCTCATTTGCGTTGAGAATTATGGCAAAACTCAGTTCGAAATTTGAGGAAGTCCTTGATCTTGATGGTTTCGATGCAGTTAATGGTCGGGACGGATTCAAGACCGGATCTTGAATCTGTCAAAATAGCACCTCTTGTTCTATAATCGAGTGGCCCCAACCAAGGAGGATGTAATGAAACTTGACGAATTAGAGCAAACCATCTCGAAATTGCCACCCGCTGAACTGTTGAAGTTTCGCGAGTGGTTCTTGCGTTTTGATGGGGATCGCTGGGATGAGCAAATCGAGAAAGACGCTACATCAGGAAAGCTGGATTCGCTTGCTCAAGCCGCTCTACGCGCGTTCCGAAGCGGCCAGACGAATCCTCTATGATTCACCATGCAACATCTGGTTTCTGGGAGTGCTACCAGCGACTTCCAACTGCAATTCAGCAACTCGCCGACAAGAATTATGAGATTCTTAAGGTTGACCCGGATCACCCCTCTTTGCACTTCAAAAAGGTCGGTCCGTACCGCTCAGTTCGAGTCGGAATTGCTTACCGCGCTCTTGGTGTTGAGGACGGGGATACCATTGTTTGGTTTTGGATTGGCAACCATGATGAATATGAACGCTTGATCAACGGATAAAGCGTAAATCGATTGGGAAATCAACCGGATGAGCATCCCAGATCCGTAAGTGGAGCATCAATAAGTCCTTGGCATTCGTAGCTACCCGATCTTTCCAGAGCTGCGTCCGATCCTCGACGAAGCCTTCGAGATCTTCGGCGACAAGAGCGAGTTTGTGGTCGCCGCTCCCCAGTACCGTGCGGCAGCCAACACGGCGATAGGTTGGAAGAACTCGAACCTACGGACCGAAATGACGCGACTACTGCGCCGCGCCGGCGTCTCAGGTTGGCCACGATTGTTCCACTCGATGCGAGCCAGCAGACAAACGGAACTGCAGCGCGAGTTCCCACTGCACG
>CAIJIZ010000186.1 GCA_903820735.1 uncultured Pirellula sp. | reverse complement strand
GCACGATTGCAGTCACGGGAAACTTCCTGAAGTCAGATGGTGAACGGACTGATTTTTCTCTCTCGTGCAAGTTCGATGCAGAAAAGAAGAAAACGATTTTCGCTCCTTATTGGGCACTACCTTGAACGTCCTAAAAAATCCCTGGAGCGAACGTGGGCGAGCCATTCAGCCGTCAGTTCGCTCAATTACTACGCTAAACCTAACCATCGTTTACGTTACATACTGTGGGCCAAAACAAAACTCCATTTTACGCTGAGCCAATACAATGCAAGTTATTAGTCAAAGAACCGGAGACAAGCTGGTCGCCAAAGTCAGTGGTCACCTGAATGCATCAACGGCTCCAGAGTTCGATACCAGTCTTGATCTGCAAGGGGTCCGAGAGCTGATCCTCGATTTACTAGATTGCGATTTCATCTCAAGTGCAGGCATTCGAAGCATCATGAAGGCCAACCAGCAGATGAAGAAATGCGATGGGACTATCTGTCTAAAAAATGTTGCTCCGTTGGTCTTTGGGGTATTCGAATTGACTGGGCTATCTGCGATTCTGCCCATTCAAAAGAAGATGCGAGAAATCTCGCTCGATAATCTCGAGATGTTTTCGTCGGGAGTTTGTGGCGAATGCTACCGGATCGATTCTGAAACCGTTGTGAAGCTTTATAGAGATGGGGTTGCACCTCATATCGCGGAGCAAGAAAAACAGTTTGCGAAAGCTGCGTTCGTTATGGGGATTCCTACAGCACTCTCCTACGATGTCGTTTCATGCGGTACACGGTCTGGCGTTGTATTCGAGTTCTTGGACGCGACACTCTTCAGTGACGTGATTCGTAACGACCTAGCAAGCATGGATCGCTATGCGAAAATGCTCTCAGATACCTCCATGACGCTGCATACCGCGAAGGGCGATAACAAGATTCTTCCGAACATGAAGGAGAGGATGCGAGGATACATTCGAGAGATAAGCTATCTTCTGACTGCTGAGCAAAGTGAATTGTTTTTAGCGAAGCTTGAGTCGATTCCTGATGATGACCATTGCGTTCATTTTGACTTGCACTCGAGCAACATCATGATGCAAAACCAAGAGTTGATCATCATCGATATGGGGGATTTGTCGATCGGTTCGTATCTGTTTGACGTCGGCCTTATTTACTTGATCTACGGTATTCCGGAACTAGGTATCAGCCAGATGGCAACCAAAATACCAGTCGATCAAGGAGTCGAATTTTGGAATTGTTTCAAGGATCACTATTTCGCGGAACGCTCCGAGGAAGAGCGGAAGTACTTTGACGATAACAAGTACTTCCTCGCCTCTCTTCGCATCATCCATGTCATCACATTTCTGACACACGTTCGCGAGGAATTTGAGAATCGGCTCACTAAATTTCTGTTGCCTAGAATCCTAGAAGAGAATGCGTAAAGTATTTCTGGATATGTTGGGTAAAAGTAAGTAGAGCGAACGATTTTCAACGATCCAGATTCCCTAGGTACAAAAGCAGAACTCGCATGTTGTTTTGCCCGTTTTGAAGTTGCGTCTCGAAAGGTCATCGAGCAAGCCCGCGTGTCCGACACCAAAATCGTTGTCTGCCGCAATGGCAGCGTGGGAAGTTGACACCAGAGGGAGCCACGACGAACTTGAGAGAGAACTTAGCTAAACGGGATTCCGATATTCCATCCTATTCGAACCTCACTTCCCGATATCGATTTCAAGAATTTTGGGCTTCAAGTTTTTGAACCTCAAGGTTTAGGCCGAGGTTTAGGCCAGCCGACCGTGACATGGGAACTTCAATTCGGCAATGTCGATTTGCACTGGCGCGTCTTGAGTGGGGCCGCTACTGTATGAATAAACTCAGAATGCGGTTGGTTGCAACCCGAAACAAGCTTGGATGTTGCTCCGAACCCTTGTTGGCGTGAGGAACTCGGACGCCTGGATCGGGTAATCCGAGGAAAGCACAAAGCTTTTCGAAACCATCCCCATTCTCCCAGCAGACTTCGAGAAAGTCTTCTTCGCGATCAGCAAAGTACTCTCGAACGTTTTGGTTGTGCGTTCGATAGAAGTCCAGGTATTCTTGTTCGTGGCGATAGGGATAAGAGAATCCGTATGCAAGTTTTCGGCAGTGTTTGGCAGGGTTCGTGCGCAAGGAATGCTGACTGATACTCTTGAGCCATCGGGTTTCGCAGGAGCGAACGGTAAGGATGAATTTGCTACCGGGAAAGAGTCGGTCGAGTTCGCGATAGAGCAAAGGCCATGGCCAATCTTCGAAAAGATCATTAGCCTCAACAACCTGGATGGTTCTAGATAGGTCAGAATTGAGCCGAAAGTCTTCAAGGAGTGTCCTGTCGCAACTAGTACAGCGAAGACCAAGGATACGACCGCATTGACCTAAGGTCGTTGTTCCGGTTTTGTTGAGCCCGATTCCAAAAACTTTTCGGCTCTGTTGGTTTGGCATCTTATCTTGGATTCATGGAAAGCGTTTCGACAAGGTGTTGAACCCCACTCCGCATGAGGGAATTCGTGGTTGCTACGATAGCTTGGAACCGTTCACAGCAGTCAAAAAATTTTATCATCTGTCGTTCTTGGTGCAACGTCTTGTTACACCGATTCATGCGCAAGCTATCGCTCAAGTAGCAAAAAACGCAGAAGCCAAAATACAAGGGTGCTATCGCCACGGGCGGGCCGAACTACTTTGCCTACATCAGTTGCCTTGCGTTTACGACTGTGTTCGAGTT
>CAIJIZ010000185.1 GCA_903820735.1 uncultured Pirellula sp. | reverse complement strand
GTTACCGCTGAGTTCGAGTTCGAGTTCGAGTTCGAGTTCGAGTTCGAGTTCGAGTTCGAGTTCGAGCACGAGCACGAGCACGAGCACGGGTACGGGTACGGGTACGGGTACGGGTACGGGTACGGGTACGGGTACGGGTACGAGTACGAGTACGAGCACGAGCACGAGCACGAGCACGGGTACAGGCGGGAGCGATCGGGCGCCACGGATGGGATTGACTTAGATTTCCTATTTTTGCTAAATCCCATAGACCGCTCGAATACCGGTATTAACCCGAATGCTGGTATTGCTGGCTCGCGTGAAAAAAGGAAGAAATCTTGAAACTATCCGTCGTCACACCGGTCTTCAACGAGCGGGAAGCATTGCCGCACTTATTCAGGGTGTTGCCTGGGGTGCTTGAGCAACTCGCGGACGACTATGAGATCATCGTTGTCAATGATGGGAGCAGCGATGGTACGGGTGAATATTTGCGCGAATATGCGCAGAGCGATAGTCGTGTGAGAGTTGTCCAATTCACTCGCAATTTCGGTCAGCAAGCTGCGATGACGGCTGGCTTGGACTGTGCGGATGGTGACGTTGTTGTTGTGATGGACTGCGACTTGCAAGATCCACCGGAGCTTCTAGCACAGATGCTTGAGAAACTCCGTGAGGGTTACGACGTAGTTTCATGTCAGCGCGCATCTCGGGCAGGGGAATCCTTGTTTAAGCGTTGGAGTGCGACCGCGTTTTATCAGTTGATGAAACGAGGGATCGACGAGCGAATTCCAGCGGAGGTAGGAGATTTTCGGATGTATACGCGGCGAGCCGCTTGCGCATTGCGGGGGTTACGGGAGCAGCATCGCTTCATGCGTGGCATCGTCGCTTGGTTGGGCATGAGAGAAGCATTGATTACATTTGATCGTCCTGCAAGAGTAGCGGGTGAGACCAAATACCCCTTATCGAAGCTTATAAGGTTGGCTTGGACCGCCATTTCTTCATCTTCAGCGATTCCGCTGAAGTTTATGTCTTACGGTGGAGGGCTCATGCTCGGCGGATCCCTATGCATACTTGCGGTGGGTTTGTTCGCGTTAGCGCTTGGATTTTCGCAAGTGACTAGTGCGTTGTGGGTCGGTTTCTTCGTTGGGCTTGCCGGCATACAGCTTTGCTCAATGGGATTGCTCGGTGACTACATTGGTCGAATCTTTGAGGAATCCAAGGGGCGACCGTTGTATGTCGTTGGAGATGTTTGCAACATTGATTCGCTACCGCACGCAGACCGATCAATATGGCTTGGGCAATCCATGTCTATAGAGTCGCTAGAGGTGGGAGTAGAGTCCCATGGAAAATCGGATCGAAATCAGCGGAATCCGATGATTGTTCCGCTACCGAAGCGTGATGCAGCCTAGGGGAATCGTTTCGAAAGGTTTTCGAAGGAATGAAGAGTCGAACGCGGGACGTTGCAGATATCGTCTTACTGTTGGTACTGAGCCTATTGGTCCTTTGGGTTGGTTTAGGTTCCGCGCGGTTATGGGATCAAGACGAAGGTTACTACGCGAGTGTAGCGAGTGAGATGTATGCCAGAGGAGATTGGCTGGTACCTACCTTCAACGAGGAGTTGTTTGCACACAAACCGCCGTTGATGTATTGGGGGATGCTCCTGGGCTTTGAGTTTTTTGGGGTCAACGAATTCGCTGCGAGGTGTTTCTCGGCGATTTTCGGAATGGGCATGGTGCTCTTGACCTATTGGCTGGGCCTGATGTTGTTTAATCGCAAGATAGGATTTATCGCATCGATCGTACTGTTAACGAGTTTGATGTTTACTGTGGTTGCTCGATCGGCGACGGCGGATGCCCATTTAGGATTTTTTGTTTTGTTAGCGATTGCTCTTTGGGTTGAGGATGCTCGGCGCAGGCAAGCCGAGGTCATCCCCGTGCAGCGGGCTAGTAGATGGTTTGCGATTTATTCCGCGATCGCTTTGGCGATCTTAGCAAAGGGTCCGATTGGTTTCGCGTTTCCGATCGCCATACTCGGCACGATGACTTTGATGTGGAACACAATACGCGGTGATGCCGGAACTTGGGATAGTAAGGATTGGGATAATAGGAGCTGGAATATTAGGGGTTTGGGAACGTGGTTTAGGGAGCTGGTAGGAAGGTTCCCTCAGGCGTTTCTGTCGATGCGTCCAGCGCTAGGGGCGGGAGTGATACTGGCTGTGGCTGGACCTTGGTTTTATTGGATGCAATGGAAGACCGGTGGCGAGTTCTTCAACGAGTTTTTCGGTGTGCATCACTTTGGGCGATTCTCTCAAGCGATGGACAATCATAGTGGACCGATCTACTACTACGTTTTGTCATGCTTGATCGGTTTTTTCCCTTGGACATCCTTCGCGATACCGATTGCGATGTATTCGCTTCGTTCGGAGCAGTGGCGCGAGCATCGATTAGGGATGGTGCTTACTGCAACATGGATCGCTTTTTACTTTGGGATATTTTCGATTGCGAGCACTAAGCTTCCCAATTACGTGATCCCGGCTTATCCGGCCGTAGCGATTGGGATTGCCACTTACTTTGCGAATTGGATGTGTATTGGCAGCAAGGCTGCTAATGAGCGGAGCGAGTCGCTTTGGGCTAGAGCGGGCTGGGGGTTTATGTTTCTCTCCGGATTGCTTTTGATTGTGGGAGGGATTGCGATTGAAGACCCGAAGGTGCAAGCGTGGGTCGGCGAGCGGTTCTCTGTTGATCGATTAATATTTCCTGCGATTGGAACCATCAATTCGATGGGTTGGGTATTGTTGGTCGGTAGCGCAGTGGGTTTTGCATTGGTACAGCGAAGTTCTTTTTCGCGTGCGACATGGGTTATGTGTGGGGTTGGAAGCGTTTTCACTGTGATGCTTTGGCAGAGAGTGGTGCCAGCGATCGATCGATTTCAGACACCGCAGACGATTGCGATGGAGTGTTTGCGGCAAGACCGAGTTGGCAGGGAAACACCGGTAGTATTTGGGATGTTTCGCCCGAGCATGGTGTTTTATTCCAAGAGACCGATTGCATTTCAGTCGTCTGAAAATGTCGGCCAAGTCGTCCAGGCAGAGCGTCCAGAGATATTGGTTGTACAGGGAGTCAGTTCCGAGCAAGAGCACACGCTACAGGAGTTAGGATATCGGCAGACACGGCGATATCGTTCATTTCCCAAGCGAGGTTGGGCGACCGTTTATCGTCTGGAATCGGGTGCAGGAGGAATGCTCGTCGATGGAGATTTCGGAAATCTCAGCGAGTATGTGGTAGACTAGCGGTTGGGGAAACTCAATGATCGGCCAACGGCACCTAGCGAGCCAAAACGATACATCCCGAACAATAGCATGAGCCCGAACAACAAATCGAACCGGAGGAACACCGTGAGTCAAAAGAATTCCATGAATAAGACAACGACGAATCCAACGCAGCGAACGGCACGGCGTGAATTCTTGAAGCAATCGATGGTTGCCGGGGTAGCTTCTGCGGGAGTACTCACAGGTAGTCGTTTGACTAGGGCTGTATCGGCAAATGACAAATTGAATATCGCATTTGTTGGAGTGGGTGGACGCGGGGGTGGGAATCTGCAGGAGATGGTGGCAGATCCCGGGGTGCATGTGGCAGCGATTTGCGACGTGAATCAAGGGACACTTCAAGGAGTTTCATCTAGATATCCACAAGCGAAGACGTATGTTGACTTTCGCAAGTTGATGGATGATTTGTCAGGGATAGACGCCGTGGTTGTATCTTCGACGGAGCACACCCATGCGTTTGCGACGTTGCCTGCATTGCAGCAGAAGAAACCGGTCTATTGCGAGAAGCCGTTGACTTACAACATTCAAGAAGCGCATCGCATCATGCAGGAAGCGGCCAAGGCTGGGGTCGCAACGCAGATGGGTACTCAGATTCACGCGGGGGCCAATTACCGTCGGGTAGTCGAGTTGATTCAAAGTGGTGCGATTGGCCCTGTCAGCGAAGCTCACGTCTGGACGTCGCGGGCTTGGGGGTTGCAGAGCGAAGCAGATGCGAAGGCCAACGGCGATATCGTTTGGGTAACGGATCGGCCGGCTGAAGCGAAGTCGCCGCCGAAGGAGATCGACTGGGATTTATGGATAGGCCCTGCTCCGATGCGTCCGTTCAATGACGTCTATCTACCGGGACCGAAATGGTATCGCTGGTGGGATTTCGCCAACGGCACGATGTCTGACCTAGGAAGTCACTTCAATGACTTACCCTTTTGGGCATTGAAACTTGATTCTCCCAAGACGGTCGAAGCCTTTGGGCCGCCGCCGCACAAAGAGATAGCACCCGCATCGATGACCGCGATGTATGAGTATGGAGCCCGAGGTGACTTACCTCCATGCAAGGTTGCTTGGTATCAGGGTGCGGACAAGCCTCAGATATGGAAGGCAGGTGGGATTCCGAAGTGGGAAAGTGGTATTTTGTTCATCGGTCGCGATGGGATGTTGCTTAGCGATTACGGTCGTTATGTTTTGTTGCCCGAAGAGAAGTTCAAAGACTACCAAGGCCCGAAACCATTTTTGAGAGAATCACCGGGGCATCAGCGCGAGTGGCTTGAGGCAGTCCGAACCGGATCGCCAACGGGAAGTCCGTTTGATTACGCTGGGTTGTTGACCATAGCGAATCACTTGGGTAACGTCGCTTATCGCGTTGGAAAGAAATTGGAATGGGATGGAGTTGCGTTGCGTGCGACGAACTGTCCAGAAGCGACGCAGTACATTGAGCGAACGCCGCGTTCAGGATGGTCGTTGACGTGATCCATGCTTTTGAGGGTTGAGTATGGACATTCAGGGCAGGACTTTTTTGATTAGCGGGGCTAGTTCAGGGCTAGGTGCTGCCTGTGCGCAGCGATTGCTACAGAACGGTGCTCGTGTGATCGGATTGGACATAAACGCATGTCCGTGGATATCCGACAGTGCGTTGTGGGGGCAGGCACAAGAGAGATATTGGCATGGGGTATGCGATGTAACCAATGAGTCATCGGTCGAGGAGGTTGTCGCTCAAGGCATCCGTCAGGTGGGAGAGGTCTCTGGGTTAGTCACTTGTGCGGGGATACTGCATGGGGAGAGGTTGATAGGGCGAGACTCGCTGGCTAGCTTGGAGTCTTTTCGTAGGGTGATGGAAGTCAACGTTGTTGGGACATTTCTGTTAGCGAGGATTGCTGCGGCATCCATTCTTAGGCGGTTAGAAGCGACGATGCCTCAGGGGGACGACGAAGACAACGGCGTGTTGGTGCTTACCTCTTCGATTGCGGCTAGCGAAGGGCAGGTAGGCCAGGTGGCTTATGCGGGGTCGAAGGGTGCGGTTGCGGCGATGACATTACCGATGGCTAGAGAATTAGCACGGTTTGGGATTCGTGTGGTGGCGATTGCTCCTGGGGTTTTTGAAACACCGATGATGCAAGGGGCTTCGCCGAAGGTACGCGACCCTTTATTAAAGAGTTTGGTCCATCCCAAACGGTTTGGATTGCCGGAAGAGTATGCGAGGCTTGTCGAGCAAGTTGTAGAGAATTCAATGCTCAATGGAACGGTTCTGCGGCTCGACGGTGGATTGCGGATGTAACGAAGCCGAGGGATTGTTTGCTGGAGATTTTGCGCTGCGTTTTTTCAGCATATAGCGAGCGAATGCGGTAAGACCGGCGAAGCGGAATGAGGGATCGACATAGTGTTCGATTACGTAAAAAGCGAAGTAGTACGCACGAGCGCACCCCCAGATCGCGATTCCTAGAAGGACAGCTGACTTCAGGGTGGGAGATTCGAAGAGCAGGAGGGTGGCTGCTAGCAGACCGGTTGCCAGCATTAACGCTCCTTTGATGTACAAAAGTTTCGGATTTTGGATATCGGTCATGGCTTTGGCGCAGCGGTCGAATCGGATGTTCAGGCCCGTATAAACTTGGTAATTTCGATCGCTTCGTCGGGCAGCAAGCAGGGAATGTTGTTTTCGATAGGGTAGAGCCATCGGCCGTCTTCGGAAACTAGACCTTGCGTTGGCGGAGCGGAAATAGTACGACCGAGTTTATTGGTCAAAGGAGCGTCGAGATGACGTTTCGAAAGTTCGTGAAGGATGACGGGATTGGCTGGTGAGAGCTTACCACCAGAATTGGGGCAACGGATGACGCCGAGGAACCAGTTGGGGAATTTCAATTCTTCCATTGTGATGCTTTCTTTGGTTGCTTGGATTGTAATCGAGCCAGGTTTTCTCGCTTCGGTATTTTTCGCTCCGGGAATTCCCGGGGTTGCAAGTGGCGAGGCGGGTCGGGTTTATGCTCAAGTGCCGGGGCAAGTAGCCGGTCAGGGGGCTGGCCAGGCGACAGGTGGTTCGGATTTTCAGACTCAAGCGCCGGTGATGACATTTTTGGACATGTATTCCGGTCAGCCGTGGGGAAGGTATGTTGTTTCGGAGACGGTGACGGTACCGAAGTATGAGTATCGGCAGGTAAAGGACAAGGTGTGGGTACCGACTTGGGTGCAGGAGCCCAAGCAGATGACTATGACACAGTATGATCCGATTGTATCGTATCAATTGCGACCACGATCGGTGCCGAGCACGAATCCTTTTGCGCCAGCGCAACAGATTGTCGAGTATGCGCCGATTGTGCAGTATCAACCTCGCAATGTGCAGGTCACGCAGATGGCTTCGTATCAGAAGTACGAGGAGCGAGAGGTGAGCCGGATGGTGCCGGTGTTGGTCAATGCGAGCGAGCAGCGGGCGAGGTTTGTCGATCGGCCGTTGACGGCCGGGAGTGTCGCAGCGGGAACATCGACTGCGGTAGGAAGCAATTTGATACAGGACTCTGCGATGTTAGCGCAAGCGAATCGGACAACCGCGCGCTATCCAACGCGAGCGATCGATTATCCATCGACCGGGACTTATGGCTCGCCGGTTTATGGCTATACAGCATCGAATGCGACATGGACATCTCCGGTGACGATTGCACCTCCCGTGAGCCCAGTGGTCAATGTCGCGAATTCGCCCGCACAAGTCCCTTACACCCAGTCCCCTTATTCGGCACAGCAATATGCAGCGCCGCAATATGCAGCGCCGCAGGTTGCGGCTCCGCAGTATGCGGCTCCGCAGTATGCTCAAGCGCCCATAGTCCCGATCGTCAATCCATACTCGACGCCGGTGCAGGCTAACCAAGTGGGAGTTGGAAGCCCAGTTGCGGTAGGAAATATGTATGCGGGGAGTGGGGTACCGATTCCTCCGCCCTCAGGTCCGCCGACAATGCCGATGGTACCGGGTGTAACGGCTCCGGCGACTTATGCGCAGGGAGGCTATGCAGCGCCTGGCTATGGATACCCGCAAGGGTATGGTTATCCACAGGGGTACGGCTATCCGCAGGGGAATGGCTATCCGCAAGGATACGGTTACCCGCAGGGTTACGGTTATCCACAAGGATATGGGTACCCTCAGGGTTACGGATATCCGCCGGGATATGGTCAACCTTCATGGGCCAACACCATGGCGGCTTATACGCCCAGCTGGATGATGACACAGGGAACAGTATTTCCCACCAACATGTTCACCGCGCAGGGTGGCCAAGCTTCGATGGCCAGTGGAGGATATCCATATAAAGGTTATCCGCCTGGGGCTTATCCGCCCCCGAGTGGACCGGTGGGATATGTGCCTCCACCTCGGATGGCGTCGAATCCGGTTGGCGTCTCGTCGAATGCTCCGAATTACATAGGAAGAAGTTCGTTACCGTACAACGCGTCAGGCTATCCGACCGGAAGTTATTAACGGTTCGCAAGCCGGGCTTGTATCACTTTTACTTGAAGTGCGTGTTTGCGAGGGTAGGATTGTGTGGGGCTTGGTGCGACGAATTGCACCCAGAGTGGAGTGAGTATTTGACATTGGGGAGAAAACGGGGTTAAATCAAGGGACGTGTCGTAGTAGAGTAGAGCTCGACGCGATGCGTTTCCTTTGGTTGCCAAGTGGCATTTGAGCTGTTTGAGTCTGTTGAATTGCCAGTCGCTTGATTTGCAAGTCAGTGGATTCGCAGGACCGGAGGAACCCACCTTGAACATTTCTGGAGAGCAGTATGAAGAGAGCACTGGTTTGCATGGTTGCCGCGATGGCTATCGTTTCGTATTCGTCGAGTGCGATGGCGATCAAGGAGTTTGGCGAGACTTGGACCAAGGTCTATGCCGAGAAGAGCACGAATGAAGGCTTCAAGAAGCTAGCAGCCGAAGCGAAGTGCAATGTTTGCCACATTGATGGCGAAAACAAGAAGAAGCACAATCCGTATGGCGATACGCTTGAGCATGAAGGCTTGACCAAGAAGAATTTCCCACCAGCGAAGTTCAAAGAGAATCCAGAGGGGGTTCGCAAGCAGGTGGAAGAGCTGATGAAGAAGATCGAAGACAAGAAGGCTGAGGGTTCGGACAAGACTTTTGCCGAGCGGATGAAGGAAGGTCTTTTGCCTGGTGGCGATGCCAAGGGCAAGTAAAGTTCGGCTTGTAGCAGGTTAACAGCAACGACACCCTCGGAGAGATCCGGGGGTGTTTTTTGTTGGATTGCAGGCTGGGGAATTGCGTCCCCTGAGGCGGTCGAGGCGATTTGAGTTATACTAGAGGGGTTCAGAGCTTGTTCTGATTCCTTCCATGAAGACTTGAGAAAGGTTAGTTGTTATGGCGCGTAGTTTCTTGGCATTGGTAGCGTTCCTGCAGGGAGTGATTGGGGTCGTGGGGATATCGAGCAAGTCGAATGCTCAGGATTCCTCGGCGGAGAAAGAAACTGGCTTTGTTCAGTTGTTCGATGGCAAGAGCATGGACGGTTGGAAGGTCAACGAGAACCAAGGAAGCTGGAAGGTTCAGGATGGGTGTTTGGTCTGCAATGGAGAGCGTTCGCACATTTTCTATGTAGGTGACGAGAAGCCTTACAAGAACTTCCATTTCAAGGCAGAGGTCAAGACTGAGACGAACAGCAACGCAGGGATTTACTTCCACACGAAGTATCAAGACTCGGGTTGGCCGAAGTATGGCTTTGAGTGCCAAGTGAACTTGTCGTACAAGGCAGATCCTCGCAAGACGAGCAGCTTGTATGCCGTGAAGGATGTTTTGGAGCCTGCAGCCAAGGACAATGAGTGGTATACCCAAGAGATCATCGTTCAAGGTAACAAGGTGACCTTGAAGGTTGATGGAAAGACTTTGGTCGAGTACGTCGAGCCAGATGGACAGAAGGCTGGTTCGGATTTCACCCGCAAGCTTGATGAGGGTACTTTTGCGTTGCAAGCGCATGATCCAGGCAGCAAGGTCTACTTCCGCAATTTGCGAGTAAAGCGTTTGGATTAGTTTCCTACGCGACTGCATAAGATTTGCCGAACGAGTCGAGATTCACATGCGATATTTCGACACCCTAGAAGTTTCACAGCGTAGAAGATTCACAGCGTAGAACCGGAGCGGTTTTCTCTTGATGACTAGGAAAACCAAGGTGTTGATAAAGAGACTTGCCAAGCCAAATTCCAGTGGCTTGGCGAGCGAGGGAAGCTTATCGACATCTTCGCCGGTTTGCTCGACGACTTTCTTGCTGATGTTCTCGTTGGTGTTCTCTTCGGCAATCTTGATGTTGTTTGGTGGAGTGGTGAATGCCGCTCAGGTTGAGGGGGGGCCTTATCTTGTTCGTGCTCAGTCAGGGATTGCGAATCGGTGGAAGGTTGGATTTTTGACATGGCACCGAGTTGAGGTTGCAAAGCAGCAGGGGGGAAGCCCAAGTGTTGGATCGGGTGCTGAGTCACTTGCTGGGATGATTGCCATCGAGACAGTGGACGGGGATGGCAACCCGGTGATTTACAGTGATCCGTCTTGGAAATTTCAGTTAGATAGTAAAGAACCGGGGGTGGTGGATGTCTATGCGAAGCATGGTCGTTCGGACCGTCCGATCCGGATTTTAGTACAAACATTAGATGGTCAGACGTTGCAGACGCTGACTTTGGATGAGGATCAGCGAGGAGAGCCTTTGCCTCCAACGCAACCTTGGGTAGTAGGTATTGGGTCGGAGCGTTTGGATTTAGAGCAAGGTGCATTGCGATCTGCGCAAGGAGCACTCGGAGAATACAGTGTTTCCGAGGTAACGCAAACCGTTGGTTTACCGCGCGAGGTGCGAGGATACGATGGAGTTGATTCGGTCGTGCTCTCGTCATCGAATTCGCAAATCAATCAAGAGATGGATTTAGAGCAGCGCGAAGCGTTGACGCGATGGATATCCAGAGGTGGTCAGGTTGTATTGAGTTGGGGAGCGGGTGGTGCTCAGTTGGCCAACTATGAAGAGTTTGCCAAGTTGCTTCCTGGGCTTTTTGGGGGGACGATAAAAGAGTGCGAGCCGAGTCCAATTGAGTCGCTTTTGGGCTCACAAGAACGGTTAGAGCCTTTGGAATGCTCGGTCTTGAAGATGACTTCTGGGAAGATGGAAGTCATGGGTGTAACGAAATCGAGAGTCAAGTTACCGCTTATCAGTCGTTGGTCGTATGGGTTGGGTTCGGTGACATGGTTTGCCACCGAGATCGACGGCCCGGAATTAACCGGTTGGGAGACGCGACCAAGTTTAGTGAAGTACTTGTTGAAGGATCATTGGGACAAGTGGGAGACCCGGGGTGGTCGGACGTCCTTCTTGGGGTATGACGACATGTCTGGGCAGCTCAATACCATGCTCGACACGTTTCCGTCGTTAACATTAGGTGGGCTCGGACACTTGGTAGTGATCGTCAGTTTGTTTGCACTGTTGATTGGACCGGTTGATTATTTTTTGGTTGCGAGGTTGTGGAAGCGTCCGAGGTGGACTTGGTGGACGTTGATGGCAACATCGTTGATTACGATGGTAGGTAGTTCGTTGCTAGCGAGAGCT
>CAIJIZ010000184.1 GCA_903820735.1 uncultured Pirellula sp. | reverse complement strand
TTTCTCACCCGAGTTTCCGCGAACGGCAACGGGAAAAATCCACCGAAGCGAAATACAACGTGACTTCGAACTTCAATTCGAACAATCGAAATCCGCCGTCCGAACAACTTCTGGCAATGATCCCGTTTTGCAAATGCTTTCGGAGTTCTTCGAAGAGAACATCAAACCAGAGACACGGCTTGCAAGCCTTGCAATCGACTCGCTCCGCGCTCTTGAACTTGTAATTAAAGTAGCATCCCGATTCGGAAAGCATATCAACGGCGAGGATATCGAATCTTGCACCACCGCGATCGAGCTTGCGAATCGCATTCGTACCGCCCCCATTTCGCAACCGATCCGGACGCTTAGACAAGGGAAAGTCGGCACCGCGCAACTGATTCTCATTAGCTCAATTGTTGGATCCGCCGATCGATTCGCGCCGCTCTTGAAGAATCTCCTCGACGGATCGATGAAGCATTCGGAATTAGGGGTTCACGCCGTCGAAGCTGATCGCCTGCGACTTCCTCCGAATACTCCTTCTACGATCGCGAACTTTGCAGACTTGATTTTTCATGCAACCATCGCGAAACTCGAGGAATTCAAAGACTCCCGTGTCGCCCTTGCGGGGTACTCCTGGGGCGGATTGCTCGCTTACGAACTCACCTCGCGCTTGCAAGCGGCCGGGTACCGCATCGACCACCTTGTACTGATCGATTCGGTGATTCGTCGCGGTGCTCCCAAAAGCCCCTTCGGTAGGCTTTTGCGCACTATGATCAACCTTCCTAACTGGTTACGCACCGATGCGATGGAAATGACGCCCAGCGAATGGGCGCATGAGCTAAAAAAGAAATGGCGCAGAAATGTACTTCGTCTACAGAACGACATGAATGCACCTGCCGATTCTTTGTACAGTCAGCAATTCCGCGCAGCAGTCGATTTCGACCCTGCGAGCCCATCGAGAACTTCACTGCATCAGAAAACCACTGTGATTCGAGCGAGAACTCAAAGTCTTTCGAACCCCGTATTCGGAGCCCTAGGCTGGGAACCGTACATTCACCCTAGCCCCAAAGTACTCGTCGTACCAGGAAACCACCTTAGTATCTTAGACCACGACCAAAGCAGATACCTCGCAGAAGCTCTAGAAAACATACTAGCCGAGCATTCAGCTATCCATGAAAAGTATTGAAGTGAAGCTGTCTTGAACCAACACTGTCTTAAACTGCCAGAGCCTTATACTAATCGAGTGGCTCCTCGATAAACCAACCCGAAGGCATCTGATCCGTTGGCCCGAGAGGTAATCTCCTATCGGCCGCTTGCTCTGGCGAAACGAGCCGCCACCAAGATTTGAACGACCGGAGTATATTCGGCTTTATCCCGTGCAGCTTTGGACTCGTGCTGCTACAGATCCCTAATTCTCCCATCCGATCAACGATAATCATTGGCTGTCTGCTAAAGAAAGCTTGCACCTCAGGGTGAGTCGGATCGAACAATAAGTGATGCATCCCCCAGGCTATTCTTTTGGTATCCAAACAAGAGTTCCAACGCATCTTGTAATTGAATAAGCCATCAAGCAAAAACGGTGGCGTGCCTCCTAAATCCAATCGCTGGCACCCTAACTGACGCGCTCTGCGAATCGCACTCCATACGCGGAATGCTTGTACCCCTTCGTCGCGAAGCGTCTTAGAACCGTCCAACCAGCCTGTTTTGTGCAATCGATACTCAGCCCCAACCTTTTCACTTATCCCCGCAGCAATGCACTGTTCGCCTTGAAACAATCGGATCATCTCGGCATTTGGGTTCCTCCGCAGCATTCGTACCGTCGAATAAATGCTCGCTTCCTCTCCATGCGAAGTGCGCATCGATGGGACGTGATAGCGGTCATGAAATTCCCTTGTAAAGGATTCTCCACGATCGATCTTCGCGCGAAACGAACTCGACGAAAAGCGATTGATCAATCGCCTCCGGTCCTTTGGTAACCCCTTCAACAGCTCATCTTCGGACTCAGTGAGATCGATCCCTAAAGCAACAAATCTCGGCACTCGCAGTATCAGTGGAGCAAGAGAGCGATCCACGCTTAATTCCGACAGGATACTCAACCCAAAGGTTTTGCTGAGTTCAAGCAACCGATCGCTTGCCGATCGAGCCTGGCGAAATCCTGCACAGCGAAATTGTGCACAGCTAATCTGAAAACGACGTCGAGTCGTGTTGGATTG